>QHOF01000108.1:0-6531 GCA_003219335.1 Verrucomicrobiota bacterium
AAGTTCGGCGGGATCAACCTGCTGTACGGTAATCATGCCGTCGTCGATGGCTTTTTCCAAATTGAACCCCAGCCCTTTGGCTCGGCTCAGCATCACGATGCGCGTTTCGTCAAACGTGAATATCAGAGAGTGCTCACCTTGATCGGCCATGTGGAGGGCGTATTGCAAAGCTAGACTAGATTTACCAGTGCCCGCCTGGCCGAGTATGAGAGTGGTTGTCCCTCGATCCAGTCCACCGCCGAATAAGGCATCCAACTCCTTTATGCCGCTGGAAACCGACCCGGGCCGAAACTGGGCACGATGCTCGGTGGCAATCGTGCGCGGAAAGACGCTCAAACCGCCGGTCGTGATGACGTAGTCATGAAAGCCTTCCCGGAATTTTACGGCTCGCAATTTCAAAATGCGCATCCGGCGGCGTGACGCGCCGTAGTCAGGTGAGAGTTGTTCCATGTCAATGACGCCGTGCGTGAGGCTGAGTACGTGCGGGTCGACCGCCTCCCTCGTGTCCATCTTGTCGTCAATCAAAAGAACAGTGCTCTTAAATTTTGCGAACTGCTGTTTGAGCGCTAGAAGTTGGCGCCGATAGCGTAAAGGAGTTTCGGCCATTAAACGAAATTCAGACAGCGAATCGAAAGCGACCCGTGCTGGCTGCGTCTTCCGCACTTCATCGCGCAGTAGCTGGCTGACTTTTGTCAATTCGACTTCGGATGGATGAAACACCGTCGTCTGCGCTTCGGGCCGCAGCAGATTTTCAACGGCGGACAAATCCAACACGGGGATTTTATCGATCGACCAGCCGTGTGATCGCGCCACCTGCAGCAACTCCTGTTTGGTCTCCGATAGCGTGATGTAAAAGACTTTCTCGCCTCCCCGCAGTCCTTCGAGGAGAAACTGAAGCCCGAGCGTCGTTTTGCCAGAGCCCGGGTCCCCTTGAATTAGATAAAAGCCGCCGCGCAGAAACCCGCCCGCAAGGATATTGTCCAGTCCATCGACTCCGCTGAGGCAGCGCTCGTCGCCGACCATCTCTAGGCCTTTCCGGTGCCAGATCTCCTGTCCCATTTTCTTATTTGCGCCATCTGATTCGGCTTTTCGTTTCTTGGGGCGTACCTTCGAGCGCGATTGGGATGAGCGCGAACCTATCCTGGCCTTGCGTGGAGGTTGCATTTGCCGTTTCATTCGTACCCCTTTAAATTCTCTGCCGCTTCGCCCACCATGCGAGGGTTTACGTCTCTCCATTTTCTCCCAAGCTCTGGCGCCTTTTCGATGTTCACTGCTTTCACAGGATAATAACGCAACAAAGCCCAATCGCGAATTGCGTCAAAAATTTGGATCAACGAGTCCGTGTCACGGCTGAAAGCGATCTCAAGTTCCTGCGCGATATTCTGGAGCGGATTTGATGGTAGCGACGGCTCGCTGCAATGTGCGGTCGGCACAGCACGCCGACCTTGCCAACAATCGCAACTGACGTCGCTTCTTTACAATGAAACGCTCAGCAGCCTCGTGCGGCCACACGTTCTTCGATCAGATCGCGTTCAACCTCCCAGTACCTGAGCGACGACAGAAGGAGCCTGTCAATTTCCTCAGCCTGGGCAGATTCATCGTCATCCATTGTTTCCGGCCACGATGTCCCCGAACGTTTGCTCAATTTTCGCGGTCTGCGGTTGAACTTCAACGTTCGCCACCTAGCGCGCTTGCGTTTTGTTGCTCCCATCAACGATTCTCCCTCCAGTCCTTTCTTGTTGATGTGTTCGCATCACAATGCGGTAGCGGCCGTGCCAAACTCACTCGGCAGCTCACGCTCAGGAAGGCCAGGCGGCCCTGAAACTTCTGCGCGAGATTTCGCGGTGGATTTAGGACGTCGGTACGGGCGCCGCGCTGCGGCGTCAGCTCGGAGCGCGCTGGCCGTACTAACGGTTTCGCTCGGCGGACGCAGGCCAGCCAAATACTGCGCGTCGAACGCGCGAAGAGCTGTCATGACAGTAGGCCCGATCCCAACGATCCCTTCTTCAACGCTCGGGCCCAAGCAACGCGATCCAAAGTTCGCTGCGAAAAAGTAATCGAGGACGGCGCACGGCGGAGGGACTGCCGGAATGAGCCGCGCAATAAAGCTCCATTTGTTCCATCGCCGCAGCCGCATAGTCCGTCACGCGGTGCCTCCGCGGAATGTGACCATCGTTTTTCTTTATTGCGTCTAGGAAACGCGCGCCTCGGCGGGATTGGATGTGGTCTTTTTAGTTCGTCGCCTTCCCGATCCTGATAAGGTTTTCGCCGATACGCGAATCCACCGCGCGCCCGATTGTGCGATCACTTGGAGCGAACATATATGTTTAACTGTGGCGTTATCTCCTCCAGTTACGTTATCCGACGCAGATAAACTGGATGCGCTGCGCCGGCTCGATCAATTTCGCCAATGGCGTTCACTCGATGAGAAACGTTTCTGTCTGGTTTGTGGCAAAATCATTACGGGCCGGCAAATCCAGGTAGAGGGCGGAACACGCGGCAACGGGCCGCTACGGCTGAGTTGTCCGACGGAGCGTTGCAACTCAATCCCGATGGATTGGGTACTGCCTACTGATGAAATCCTAGCCAAGGTAGAGATGATGGCCGCCGAACAACACCGTAAAGCTTCGGCACCAGCGACGGCTAGTTACGGCAATGGAGAGCCCGTGCGCGACGAGAGAGCACACAATGGCATCGCATCGCGATTACGCCAGTTCGCACTTCATTTCAAGCGCGATCTTTAACGCATGTCTCCTCCAACTCCTGCGGGCCTCGGCCTGGGCGGGCCCGCAGACTCCGCCACCGGCCATAGCAGCGTTTGCTAATCGGCAGATGTGATCTCGTAGGATTTTACCCGATCACACAATCATCCAGCGGCCCGATTGTGCGTTTCGATGCAATGAGCAGACTGCTTTTTGCATTATGATCGCTCATCTGAAACTCGATGATCGCCTCTCGGTCCTGCGCGTCGAAGATCGATTTAGAACCTGGAGATCGCTCGATGACGAGCGTCTTTGCATCAGCTGCAAAAGAAAATTTAACGGCCGCCAGGTGGAAATCCGCCGCGTAGGCAGTGGCAAATACCAATTGCGGTGTCCAACCGATGGCTGCAATTCAGGGCCGCATCTGTGGATCTACGCGACAACGCCGTTGGTCTCTCACGTAGTTAAATCAGACTGGTGGGATCCCGCCGGTAAAAAGCACAAACGCCGCGCGCTTGTCACGGCGCCGCGGGCATGCCGTCAACGCATATGATTGACTTCACTCTTGATCAGCCGGGAGCAGCATCAGTGTCGGACGAGGTGCTAATGAAAGATATTTCGCGACGGCATCCCGAAGCACTTACCGAGTTGTATGGACGGCATAGCAAGAGACTGCGAGCGACAATTGATGGCGTTGTTCATGAAGAGTCCGAAGCTGACGATGTTTTACAGGAAATTTTTCTTCAGGTTTGGGAAGACGCGGGCCGTTATTCGCCCAAGGCAGGCAGGCCGCTGGGATGGATGGTTACCATCGCCCGCCGTCGCGCTATCGACCGGTTGCGCCGGCGCCAGGCTTATTCTCGGGCGAGGGAGCGCTATGAGAAACGGGTCATGCAAGAGTCACAATCTCCCCGTCGCGACGCATCTGAAACATTTGTTCTAAGTGATCTCCGCCGGTTCTTGAAGAAAAACCTCCGGGCATTGCCTCGCTTTCAACGCGAGGCGGTGGAGCTGGCTTTCTTCAAGGGACTGAGTCACAGGGAAATTGCCGCGGCCACGCACGCTCCGCTTGGGACGGTGAAAACGCGGCTGGAGCTAGGCGTGCAAAAACTAACTCACGCGCTAAAACCGCTGCGACACAAAGTGTGACGCTGGGCGAAGAAGCTCCAGTCAAGGTAACTTAGGCTTCCAGCCTGACAGGTCGCGCAGGCTTTCCAGCCTGCTCGTTTGGTGACCAGGCAGGATGCCCGTTCGACGAGACAGGCAAGATGCCTGTGTTACATGCCATGCGACAACACTGAAAATTTTCGCAAGCTGCGAAAATCTTCAGGATAGTCGGCCGGAACGCCCTATCGCTAGCGCAGCAAAATGACCAACAACACGATCAGAAGAATAACACCCAAGCCGCCGCTAGGATAATATCCCCAACCTGCGCTGTACGGCCACGTGGGCAACGCGGCAAGGACCAGAAGAATTAAAATGATGAGCAGGAGAAAGCGCATATTTGTTTTTTATTGGATTCGCATCGGCTGTATCCGCCGCGCGCAATTTCTTGCTACTGCGGACTGGGCGAAGTGTTGATGTTTATGTCGGTTTTCTCCTTCGTTGTCGCTGGAGATTGATTTTGCGAGGGGTTTATCACCGTGGTGTTGCTCTCTTTCTTCTCCGCCGGAGGGTTGACCACTGTGGTCTTATTTTCTTTCTTCTCTGCTGGCGGATTTGTCACCGTTGTTTCCTTTTGTTCGCATGCCGCTATCAGTGCCAGGCCGGCGAGTATGCAAATATATTTTTTCATATCACTGAATCGTATTACAGCGCCGAGAGTGACGCCTTTATCATCAAAAATTAGGTACATAAAAAGGAGGGCGCGTAGTTTGACCAGCGCCTCCGTCTAGAGAATGGGCGCGCGACTCCAAGGGTTTGGCGGAGAGCGCACCCTCCAAGTTTACGAGGTGCGATTTCTCGCAGCGCGGTGCGCGGATATTACTCAGACCTCCCGCGATTTTGCTCAAATGGCGCCCAATAGCGCCAGGATTATTATGATCAAAAGAATCAAACCGAGTCCGCCGCTCGGATAATAGCCCCAACCGCGGCTATAAGGCCAGGCGGGCAGCGCCCCAATTAGCAGGAGAATAAGAATAATTAGTAGAATTGTGCTCATGACGCAGAGAGAACGTATTTCGCAGCGTCTTCGGATTTGTTAGGTAAAGAAACACGCGCAGCAATTGACTGATGCGATTCCTCTTTAAGGAGGTGAAAAGATGCTACGATGGGCCTTAATCTTTTTGATAATTGCGCTGGTGGCGGCGCTTTTTGGATTCACCGGTATTGCTGTTGCGGCTGCGGGTATCGCCAAATTGCTGTTCTTCCTTTTCCTGGTGATTTGCCTGGTACTTTTTATTCTCGGCATATCCGCAGGCAGAAGAATCCCGTAAGAGTCGGTACCCAAATTTTGAAGGCATGGTGGGAAGAAATGTGGGCTGGGAATGCCGGCTGCGGCGAGGCTGCTCTGGTGGCGTGAGCAATACGAGTCCAAACGCCTTGGCGCGCGATTCGTTGAATGAGAAATTTCTATGCGCCAGAAGCGGGAATTTAAGCGTTCAGTAATTGCCTGCAATTTGCTGTGGGTCTTGGTCATATTGGTTGTGTTCTGTGCCATCGTTCTGATCCGCAGCTGCACTTAAAGGGAGATGGAGGAAAGAATTTTCGCGTGCGCATCGCCGTTCGCGCGCATGGATTTGTATTCGCAAGCGCGATAACTACTCGTGCGCAAAGTGCGGCGCCTAAGATCATAAGCGATCCTGGCAACCGGACGTCCGTCCGCGCCCGATTACATCATATCAAAGCGGGACCGACTTTCTGGTGTCGAGGAAAGCTCGTTAGCGGAAACGTTCGCCCCGCTGTGAAGAACAAAAGGAAACAGTACAATGAAAAAACTATTACTCAGCATGGTCTTGGCAGTTGCCGCTCCCTTGGCATGGGCTCAGGTCTCGGAGACCACGACAACGACGACCACAACTGAAGGCAACGGCACGATTACGGAGTACACTCCGGGCAGCGTAATCGTCCTCAAGGAAACTAGCGGGCCGCGTACTTACCACTTCGGAAAGACGGTCACCTATGTGACGCGGAGTGGCAAAACCCTGGATGAAGCTACCGTTAGAACGAGGGTTAAAGTGGGTGTGCCAGTCCGGGTCCATTACGTCGGAACGGGCGACAACCTGATAGTTGATCGCGTGATTCTCGATGAGGATTAAGAAGCAAAAGAGCTAAGCTCGTTGTCTCGTCGCGCCTTCTTGTTCTGTCCTATCGAAAGAACAACGAAGGCGCGACTTGTGTACATCTAACGAAAGAAGATCGGTTAGGGTCCCAATCAGCACGATGTTAAAGATCGCCTCCGCAAAATCGGCAGTTTATTTCGACGACAGATTTTGGCCGTGCAACAGGCAGCAATCGAAAGGGCGGAACAAAATCGAAATCACTGTGAAACCCTGCGCGCTGATCATTCTGCAGATACAGGAGAAGAAAAACGACGGGGGTCGCCTCCCGCCGCCGTTAATCCTAGACAACTAGCCTTATCGTCCGCCTTGCTGACCGCCGCCGCCTTGTTCACCGCCACCACCCGGTTGGCTGCCACCGCCTTGTTTTTCACGCTCGCGCTGCTGACGTTCACGTTCCTGTTTGTCGCGATCTTCCTGTTGGCCGCCTTGCTGTCCAGGAGCGCTAGGTTTACCAAGTTCGTTCGGATTGCTTTGTGTTTCCATAGTACCTTTCGTTTTATTAGTTACTGTTAGTGTGCAGAAGAGTCTGCTTTGATTCTGAAAACACA
>QHOF01000108.1:6539-7112 GCA_003219335.1 Verrucomicrobiota bacterium
GCGGATGATTGTCTCATCAGACAAAATCCTATCGCAGGCGTGACGATCTTCTCGAAGCCTTGATCAGCCCTGGCATGGGCTCTGCGGCTTAGCGGCTCTCGTCCGGCTAACCTGGGAGCTCCGTGACTGTTTGCGACCACTTTTGGGGTTGCGTGCGAAGTTAAGGCGATCTGGTAGTGGAAACCCAAACCGAAAAGCTAAAGAAACAAGATAAGAGCGGGATTTCTTTTGCGTGGTAAGCGATGCGTTTCGCGTTTTCGCTCGCCACTCTGCGGGCGCTCTCGGGAGCGCCTGGGCTTTTGCCGGAGCCCTGCTCGTCGTCCTTGTCTGGATTCTCACCGGACCAACGTTTCATTTTTCCGATACCTGGCAATTGGTGATCAATACTGCCACGACGATCGTCACCTTCCTCATGGTGTTTCTGATTCAGAACACGCAAAACCGGGATGCTAAAGCAGTGCATCTCAAGTTGGACGAACTGATCCGCGCCCTCAAAGACGCACGCAATAAACTTGTTAATCTGGAAGATTTATCCGACGAGGAGCTGAAGAAACTCGAAAAACAGTTCCAGAG
>QHOF01000109.1 GCA_003219335.1 Verrucomicrobiota bacterium
TTGCGTCTAGTAGGGACAGTCCTCTTCCATTCCCCACCAGAAAAGCGTTCCTGATCTATAATACTCTCTCCTTCTCTCTCCATATATATAAGATATATAAGGTGTGGGGCGATGAAGTCTCCGTGGAACTACAGTAACTGAGCTACCACAAATCACAGCGGCTTACCGACTACTGTGGGCATAATACGTTCCAGAGAGTAACTACGATGCACACGATTTTAAGACTTCCGGATGTGAAGCGAAGCACAGGGCTTTCGCATAGCACAATTTACTTACGGATTGCGCAAAGCACTTTCCCGAAGCCAGTGAGCCTGGGCGGGCGCGCCGTGGGCTGGTTGGAAGCCGAGGTCCAACAATGGTTATAGCGACGAATTAAAGCGAGCCGCAGTGAAAGCGCAGCGGCGTTGGGGCAACTTTGGGCGCACCACGTAATTTTTAAACTGAACCCTGCTACAACTCACCATTACTTATAGTAATAATGTGATTCCTCGATGCCTCCGCTGTCTCCACCGGGAATTTCCCGAACGGTCATATAAATAGGGCCGGCCTCTTTGCTTACTAGTTCAGCGTAGGAGTCTTCTTCTTTGGTCCTGTAGCGGTTCTCCGCTTTGATCCGCCTTCTGGTTTTCAGCGCCGCCTTTGACATAAAAAGTATAGACGCCGCTCACGACACCTGCATATCTCGCGGTGACCTCTGCCTTGCCTTGTTTTTTTCCTTCGAGCTCTCCCCTCGAATTAACCACAGCGACGTTTGCATCGCTGCTTTCAAAGCGAACCCCCGCCCCGATTTCGTTCTCTTTACCGTCGGAATATTTTCCCCTGACCGTGAGCACGACTCGTTCCTGTACGTTGATATCCCTCTTGCTGGAGACGATTGCGAGAGACAGAAGCCGGGTCTCCGGAGACGCAGGGGAAACCTCCGGCTGTTTTATTGAGGGTTTGTCAATCGAGGCTAGCTTAGTTTCGCTTTCCTTTTTTACTGGCCCGGGCGTTTTGTACTTTTCAAGATCCGCCTCTTTCGGTTTTTCCGCTACTTTGATTTCCTCCGGAACGAGTTTTTTGGTAAGCGGCGTTTCAGGAGCGGGTGAGACTTTGACGACATCTGTTCGTCCTTTCAGCTCAGCTTGTTTGAATATTTCCTGGTTTTTTTTGCTTATGTTTTTGCCTTCAGCGACCGGCGAAGGTATAGGGGCTGCCGACACCTGGCCTCCGGCGTTTTTTTCGCTTAGCGGTATGCCTGTTTTGTCGCCGCTGCCCGAGACTGCCTGCAGAGATTTCTCTGACTCCGACTGCGCCCTGACTGGAAGATCTCTTTTAGTCGGTGCAACTCCCTCGGCCAAAGACCGTGCATCTGACGTCTCCTGGCGCAACGGCGTACTCCCGATCTGTTGATCCGAAACTTGGAGGTAGACTACGGTTGCCACTATTCCTATCAACACAGCCGCTGCTAGAGTCAGTGCTGGCTGGCGCCAACTGGCGGCTTTTTGCTCTTCAACCGGCTGCGTGGCTGTCATTGTGATTACTTCCGGTATTGCTTCAGTTTCCACAGAGGCCATAAGGGTTTTGGCTTCAGCGGTAAACTCATCAGCTGTTTGTTGGCGCCGAGCCCATGATTGCGTTTGGATTAAATCGATCGCCGTAGGCTCGACGGAAGAGATGCCGTTCGGCGGCAAATTCCGTAAACGGTTATCTGTGTCTGAAGATGCCGCAGACTGGAGTTCCTGATGTTCGATGATCGTCGGAGGCTTGGTCTCTGCCACAGTGTTCGGCTGTTCGAGATGTATTTGAGAAGCTTCGATGCTCATCTCAGCATGTTCAAGCTGTAGCTCGGCCATCTCCCCGGTTCTCGTTCTTGCTCGAAGGGACGCTCTTTCGAGTAGCCTCCTTAGCAAGGTTGAGATTGAACTAAATCTCCGTCCTGCGGCGGTCAGCTGTTGTGCTATCACCGACGCGGTCGCTTGCTCCCGAGCAGTTTCCTGCTGTGTGTTTGCAAGCGACTCAACTATCTCGTTCATGCTTTTCTGTCGCTGCGCTGGTTTTTTTTCGAGGGCTTGTTTAACCACCTTCTCAAGAGAAATGGGGATCTCTTTTCTAAGCTTTCTCAGAGGAGCGGGGACTTCTTGCAGATGCTTGATGAGGATCGCGCCGGGCGTAGGCGCCGTAAAAGGCACGCGCCCGCTCAACATCTCATAAAGGACGATACCAAATGCATAAATGTCCGTCGCTTCACCAACCTCGCCCCCTTCGATTTGCTCCGGCGCCATGTAAGTGGGTGTTCCCATGATCATCCCCGAGCGCGTCAACCGGGTGGCCGCTTCGGTGTTGGTCAAGCGAGCGATGCCGAAGTCCATCAATTTAATTTCTTCTTCGCCCACGACCATGATATTCTCGGGCTTGATGTCCCGGTGGATCACGCCGGCAACATGCGCCGCCCTTAAGCCCTCTGCGATTTGCACGCCGAGCCGCATGACCCTACGCAGATTTATGGGCCCATCTTGAATAAGCCCGCTTAGGCTTTTGCCGGCAACGTACTCCATGACGATGTAGAGGCTGCCGTCGTCTGCCTGGTCGAAGTCAAAGACGGTGATAATGTTGCGATGATTCAAGGCGGCGGCGAGTTTAGCTTCTTGCCGGAATCTTCTGACAAACTCCTGATCGCGCGCATAATCCGGATGTAGAATTTTCAGCGCAACTTTCCGGTTGATCGCGATCTGTTCGGCAAGATAGACAGTTCCCATGCCGCCTTCACCAAGTTTCTCGAGCACCCGATAGCGGCCCCTGACAACTTTTCCGATGAGGGGGTCCTGGTTAATTCCCGAGTCTTTGAGAATAGCGCCGTCAACCTCACAGACCCTCACTTCATCGCCGTAGGTGCGCTCACATATGGGACAGTATCGCATCGGAACTAACTCGCAGTTCGAAGCTCGCAGGTTATCTGGTTATGATCTTCTCCACGGCCAGAAGCGCCGTCGGGTTTCTTCTCTGAACCTATTATACACGGGTATATCATCCGGATAAGGATCTGATAAGCCGTCGCCATCGAAAGATGATACGATGACCGTGATATTATCGTCGCCACCGCGTTCTCGCGCGAGTTCCACCAGATGTTGACACGTAGCCTTAGGTTCTAACCATCTCTCTAGAAGCTCTTTAATTTCCTCTACATCGACTTTGCCTGAAAGCCCGTCAGTGCACATCACCAATTGGTCGCCTCTCTTCAGCTGGGTAGAAGAGATAATGACATCGACTTGAGGTTGGATCCCCAAGGCCTGTAGGATGACATTTCGTTGCGGATGCGCCTTGGCCTCTTCCGGAGTGAGAGAACCGGAAGCCACCAATTGCGCCACCAGACTCTGGTCCCGTGTCATCTGCGTGATGGAACCGTTGCGGGCAAGATAAGCCCTGCTGTCACCTAATTGGGCGAAGAAGATGAACTGCCCGTGGATAGCCGCGGCGGTCAACGTTGTACCCATCCCTTTGAGTTGGTTGTTGTTCCGTCCTTCTTCGAACACGATTCGATTTGCTTCTTGAATAGATGCTTGGAGGACTTTTACGAAATTCTCTTGACTCATGGCAGGTTGTTGGGTCAGTTGATCGAAAAAATATCTGGCCACACGGTCAACGGCCATACGGCTTGCTACTTCTCCCGCCTGAACTCCTCCCATGCCGTCCGCTACCAGTAATAAGCTGCCATCGCCTTCTAGCGGGCATCCGATAGTTGTGCCGGCACTGTCAGAACAGTTCGCGATAAGAAAACTGTCCTCATTATTCTTGCGAACTAGCCCGACGTCACTCAGGCCAAATGCGGTGATCTTAAAGGGTGTGATCGAATCGGTCATTTTACGACGATAATTTCGACGCGGCGGTTCTGCATGCGCCCCTGGTCTGTATCGTTCAGGGCAACCGGCCTCGCGCTGCCAAAACCCTGTGCCATTACTCTATCGCTCCGAAAGCCTAAGCGGATGAAAGCTTCCCTGACACTCTCCGCCCGGTCGCGAGAGAGCCTTCGATTGCGTTCTTCGTCCAGGTCCCTTTCTTTACTCGCATGGCCTTCAACGGCGATCGCTCTTTCGGGAGCGTACCGCTTAACGGTCGCAACGATATCGTTGATTTTCGTTTCCACCTGAGGGTTCAATTGCGCGCTATTCGCTGCGAAAAGCAGGCTTTCGAGAGTGATGCGAACCCCTTCCGGCTCATCGACGGCCCGTAGCCCCTTTCGTCGCAGCTCTTCCACCAATGACAGGGCCCAATCCGCCGGAACTTCGATGGCAGGCTTTTGGATCAATGCAATGAGTTGGTTTGCCTCGTGTCGCAACAAAAACCAGTAGCAGATGAACAAGAGGACTGGAAAAGACAACGCGGTGGCGTACCAAAGCAGCTTCACCCGGGGCTTCGCTTGAGGAGCGGCGGCCACTTTTTGGTAGGCTTCGGGATAAAGGCGATGATAGGTTTGACGGATATCCCCGTTGGTACCGCAGAGTTGCTTGTAAAGGGCTCGTTTCAAATCTCTAAGTTGATGCTGATCGTCACCAAACGCATATTTTCCCTGGAATCCGAGGCTCAAGCAAAGATAGTAAATTTCTCTAATGTCATTGGCTTGAGATGGCAGTAATTCAAGATGACGGAAAAATTCCTCCCCCGCGTTGACGGTTCTATAAAAGCTTAACATAAGATGCTGCCATTGGCTGCGGTACGGCCAATTCGAATTGAGTACCGTTTCATCGACCCAAGAGAGTACGGCAAAACGAGTTTCGCGGAAGGTCTCGACGGCAACTCCATTAGCTTTTGCGCGTTCCTCTTGCGCGTTTACAAGCGCGAGCACCTTTTCGCGGAAATCATTCAGGGATGGCGGTTGCTTTTCACAAGTCGTTTCGAAGAATATGACAAAGGCCATTAGATCCGAGAACAAATCTCGCAGGCGGTTGGTGCTCCCGTCGGAAACGGGTGGATTTCCGGCGCGTCCCATACGCGTAATCGTCGCCACCCCCCTTTGCAGCCAGGTCGAAGATCTTTGTGCGCTTGCGCTGGCAGGTTCACTCATTTAACGGCAACCTCTATAGATCACTTCTCGGTCGTCGAAGTAAGTCGGTAGCTATTGCAAAAAGCACACATCAGTGCAATCTAGTTTAGGAGTGACCCGCAAATTCAATTTTCCTGATTTCCAGCAGGGAACATTCGGCATCGTCGATGAGAAACATACGCTGGCCCGCACCCAAAAGTGTTTCTTTCCCCATTGTCTTCCAATCGGTCATTCTTCCTAGTTTTACTAAATCATCAGGATGTTGACTCGATCCATAGTATTGGACAGGCACGAAAACCTCCCCTAGTGGTTTCTCTTCCAGCTCGATCCTTGCCGGTATCCAAAGCAGATCTCTAAGCGTATGTGGTGGTTGAGTTTCCAATTTCTTAATATTTTCAAAGGGTAGCCAGAAATAATCAGCCTGATAAAAGACTTCGAGGAAAGGGCCGAGGAGGTCATCAGCATCTTTGAAATCCTCAAATGCGGCACCGTCCTTTTCTCCCTTCGAGGGGTTGTAAAGTTCATCGCTTTTCGTGAGCGATTCTTCAAGTTCATCAAAACGATCTTGTCTCAGATGGCCCACCGCTTCAGCGTGAAGCGCGGCATAGCTCGGTGGTTCAGAGAAAAATTTCGGTAGACGGCTCGCTCCAGTGAAAAACGCCTGACGCGCCTTTTCGGCCTGGAGCACACTGCGATAAATTTGCGCTCCCATCTCTACTTTGACATCGCCGCTAGTTTGCGCGATCGCGTCTAGTTGACGCTCTGCCCGCTGGAAATCCCCGGCGAAACAAAGCAGTTCAAACAAAAAGATCCGGCTATGTAAGTCCCGTGGGCTGCCTTTTACGTCCTGCGTGAGCTGATCGATAGCTCCTTGCAGGTTTCCAGCGTCGAAGAGATCTTTTGCGCTCATGGTTCCTCACTTTGATTAGCTGTATACTTGAAGTGGCTCGATTCGGCAACACTCGGATTTCCAAACGGGCCTGTACCGGCCGCACCTTCGTTGATAGGCGTTTGGCTCGAGTTATGAGGCCCCGGAAGCATAATGGCGCGAATGAGACCAGCCATGCACCGAAGTCTCGTCTTTTTTTTGTTCATGTTTGTCATTAGCGGCTGTGGTATTCCAGTAGCGACAGAGGTAGAGGCGGGACGGAGCGCTTTGATCGCAGGAAATCCCGAGATGGCTCTCGCACATTTTCAGCGCGGAGCACGAGCCCAACCTGATTATGTGGCTGACTTGTCACCGCTCCGGGAAGGGATATGGACCTACCTCGGACGGGCGTACTACGATTCCGGAAAGTTATCGGAAGCCCGCGAAGCGCTCGCGCAAGCCCTCAAACGCGATGAGGGTGATTTCATGGCGAGATTATATCTTGGCCTCACCTTCCTTCGTGTCAAGAGTTCACCAACCCAAGCTGACAAATCCTTCGCGCTTGCCGACATTCTGTACGCGCTGAAAGAACGTGTTTCGGCAAAACGTGTGACGGCTCTCGTCAAGGAAAGAGGAACGAACTTCAGTTTAACAGGGGAGATGGAAAAAGACCTAAGAACAGCCGGTGCGGACGACGAGCTCATGGAGCAAATTCGGATGAGCGCAAGAAATCGACCGAGGGTTGAAGA
>QHOF01000110.1:0-6659 GCA_003219335.1 Verrucomicrobiota bacterium
TGGCGATTGAGCCAAAGACCAAATTGGATCAGGAGAAGATGGCGACTGCGTTGCAGCGCCTTCCAGAAGAAGACCCGACTTGCTGGGTTTATACGCACGAAGACACCGGCCAAACCATCATCGCCGGGATGGGTGAGTTGCACCTGGAAATCATCCGCGACCGGATGTTTCGCGAGTTCAAAGTGGACGCCAACGCGGGCAAGCCGCAAATCGCGTACCGCGAAACGATCACCACGAGCGCGCACGGCGTCGGCAAACTCATCAAGCAGTCAGGCGGCCGCGGCCAGTATGGGCACGTGGAAGTGGACGTGCGTCCAGCGGAGCGCGGCAAGGGTCTGGTCGTCGAGAACAAGATCGTCGGCGGCATCATTCCGCGCGAATACATTCCTGCCGTCAAAAAAGGCATTCAAGAAGCGGTGCTTAATGGCGTGCTGGGCGGCTATCCTGTTGTCGATGTAGAGGTCGATATTGTTTACGGTTCGTTCCACGAAGTCGATTCCAGCGAACTCGCATTCAAAATGGCGGCGATCTTCGCCATGAAAGATGGATTTAAACAGGGCAAACCCATTCTGCTGGAGCCGATCATGAAGGTCGAAAACATCACGCCGGAAGAATATCAGGGCGACATTTGCGGCGACCTGAGCCGGCGTCGTGGGAGCATCCACAACATCGAATCGCGCAGCGGTCTGGCGATCATTCACGCCGAAGTTCCGCTCGCGGAGCTGTTCGGCTACGCGACTGCGATCCGCTCGTTGTCCAAAGGCCGCTCCAGTTACTCGATGGAGCCATCGCATTTCGCGCCGGTACCGGCGAATCTGGTTCCGGCCGTTCTCGATCAGAAAGAGGCCAAATGAGCAATGGCCAACGCATTCGGATTCGCTTGAAGGCGTTCGATCACCGCATGCTCGATCAATCTGCAGTGGAGATCGTGGAGACTGCCAAACGCACCGGGGCGCGTGTGGCCGGCCCAATTCCGCTGCCGACCTTAATCGAGAAGTTCACGGTGAATCGTTCGCCACACGTGGATAAAAAGTCGATGGAACAATTTGAAATTCGCACCCACAAGCGGCTGCTTGACATCATCGAGCCGACGGCGAAGACCGTGGATGAATTAAAGAAACTGAATTTGCCTGCGGGCGTTGACATTACGATTAAGATTTAAGCGGAGGCGCTTCTGAAAGGTTTGGATACGCACGATCATGAGCATCGGACTTCTTGGACAAAAAATCGGTATGACCAGCGTTTACGACGCCAGAGGTCGATTGTGTCCGGTGACCGTGATAGCAGCCGGCGATAATGTTTTGTTGCGCCGGTTGACCGAAGAAAATGAGGGTTATTCGGCGGTGCAGGTTGGATTTGGTGCGCAGAAGGAATCGCGCGTTAGCAAGTCGTTGCTTGGGGAGTTCAAGAAGGCCGGGGTCGAGCCGCAGAGATTTGTGCGCGAGTTTCGCCTGGCGACTGATCTTCTCGAAGGCGAGATCAATTTGAGTGTTACACAATTTCAGGCAGGCGACTATGTGGATGTGATTGGCCGATCGAAAGGAAAAGGATTTCAAGGGGTGATGAAGAAGCATAACTTTGCTGGGCAGGGCGCGGCGCACGGTTCTAAAACACACCGGCGCATCGGCGCAGTCGGCAATCGTTCTACGCCAGGACGCATCTGGAAGAACCAGGGAATGCCTGGTCACCTCGGTGACGAGCGTGTGACAGTTCAAAATCTTCAGGTCATGCAGGTGCGCGAATCGGAAAAAATCATTTTGATCAGTGGCGCTGTACCTGGAGCGAACGGCAGTTATGTAATCGTGCGCCCAGCCATAAAACATCCCGAACGCGTACTGGCCCTACATGCTGAGCACCGAAAACATGAGGAGGAAGAGAAGGCGAAGAAGCCCAAAACTTTAGCTGAGATGGGGCAGAAGAAATGAGCGCGAAAGTTTTGACCAAAGCCGCAGCGAAAGAAGCGAACATCGACCTCATCGAGGACGGTCGCGGCACGCAGGCCGTTCACGAGGTGATTGTGGCGATCCGCGCAGCGCGGCGTTCCGGCTCCGCCAACACAAAGACGAAAGCGGAAGTGGATTTGTCAGGCGCAAAACCATGGCGGCAAAAGGGGACCGGTCGCGCCCGCGCCGGTTACAAATCGTCGCCGATCTGGCGCGGCGGCGGTGTCGTTTTTGGACCGAAGCCGCGTGATTACTCGAAGAAAGTTCCGAAGTCAGTCCGGCGACTCGCTTTTCGAAAAGCGCTGAGCGAACGCATAAATGCCGGAGATGTTTTGACCATCGACAAGTTCGTCGTGCCTGAGCTGAAAACGAAAGCATTTGTCGATCTTCTTCGGAAACAGACGGACGCCGAGAAAGTGTTGATCGTTTCCGATTCATTTGACGAAAAGACGTTCAAGTCCGCGCGAAACGTGAAGCATGTAACACTTGCGACAGCTTCCGATGTGAACACCGAGCAATTGTTGCGCTTACAGAAAATTTTGATCACGCAGAAGGGACTCGAACAATTGGCGGGGCGACTGCATCCGCCTACGCAGGAGGCTACGGCACGATAAATGACCGAGCCGCACGAGATCATTCAAACCGCGTCGTTGACGGAGAAATCGACGTTGATGAGCGAGAAGCAGAACAAGTACGTCTTCCGTGTCAGCCCGAAGGCGAACAAGATTCAGATCAAGAACGCAATCGAACGTCTCTTCCAGAAGACGGTCATCGACGTGAACACTTGTAATTACGCCGGCAAGGAGAAACGCGTGCGGGGACCGCTAGGCCGGCGTCCGCGGTGGAAGAAAGCCATCGTGACCTTGAAGGAGGGCGAGAAGATCGATCTCATCTAGAAATTCGAAATCCGAATATCGAAATTCGAAACAATCACAAATGAACAAAATCCAAAATTCAGAGCAGGCCGGTCGCACGGGCACCTTGATTTCGAACATTCGAGTTTTCGGAATCGTTTCGGATTTCGGATTTCGGATTTCGAATTTGTAACCGTTATGGCACTAAAAGAATTTCGCCCACTCACGCCAACGCTGCGTTTCAAGTCGCTGCCTGGTTTCGATGAAATCACCAAGTGGCGCCCTGAAAAGAGCCTTGTTGAGCCAAAGAAAAAAACTGGCGGTCGCAACAACTACGGCCGATTGACATCACGACACATCGGTGGCGGTCACAAACAAAAATATCGCAAGGTAGATTTTAATCGTCGCAAGCGCGGTGTCCCGGCGGAAGTGATCGGCATCGAGTATGATCCGAACCGTTCCGCCCGCATTGCTCTCATCAAATACACCGATGGCGAATTGAGCTACATCCTCGCGCCGAACGGACTTCAAATCGGCGCGACGGTCGTTGCCGGAGACGATGTTGCGCCAGAGCTTGGAAATTCGCTTCCGCTTCGCGCGATCCCTCTCGGCGCCAACATTCACAACATTGAATTGACTCCAGGTCGCGGCGGACAGGTTGCCCGCAGCGCCGGGCAACAGGCGACGCTTACTGCTCTCGAAGCTGGCTATGCACTGGTGAAAATGCCCTCAGGCGAAATTCGCCGGATTCACGAAAACTGTTTCGCGACGATCGGCCAGGTGGGAAACGTCGATCACATGAATGTCTCCAGCGGCAAAGCGGGACGCACTCGCTGGCAAGGGCGCCGGCCGCATGTGCGCGGCATGGTTATGAACCCGATCGATCACCCGATGGGCGGCGGCCAGGGCAAATCAAAAGGAGGCGGCGGCCGTCATCATCCAGTCAGTCCCTGGGGACAGTTGGCGAAAGGCTACAAAACGCGCGTGAAACATAAACCGAGTGAGCGATTTATTTTGGAAAGGAGACGAGCGAAGAAGAAATTGTGAGTGCTGTAGCCGCGGCCCTGTGGGCCGCGCGCACGCGCCTCACACAGGCGCGGCTACAACTGATCACTTGAAATTTATGGCTAGATCGTTAAAGAAAGGACCCTTCGTCGAGTCCCATCTTCTGGAGAAGATCGACAAGATGAACGCTTCGGGCGTAAAGAAACCGATCAAAACATGGTCGCGACGCTCGATGGTGACGCCGGACTTTGTCGGTCACACGTTCCTGGTGCATAACGGGAAAACGTTTCACTCCGTTTTCGTCACCGAGAACATGGTCGGTCACAAGCTCGGTGAATTTTCGCCTACACGCGTGTTCAGGAAACACGGTTCGCATACGGCGAAGGTCACTAAGTAAATGGTTTGAGATTGAAAATTTCAAATTTCAAATTTGCGGCGTCCGGTTGGCGACGATCCGCGATTTGCAGTTTGAAATTGGCAACCGGGTTGTGTTGTATGCTTGCTTCGGCAGCGCGCGCACAAACGGATAGTTCTTTGTCAGAATCCAAAATTGAAATCGCGCCGCAGGCGGCGACGCCTGAGTCGTTGGTGGAGCAAAGCGAACAATTGCGCAGGCAATTAGCCATTGCGCAGGAAACGGTGAAGGCGTTAACGAGCAGCCTCGCCGAATCCAATGCGGAAGCGGAAGAGTTGCGCCGCAAGTATTCCGACCTGGAATTGCGAATGGAAGCGCTGGGCCTGGCGTCGGCGAGCAAGGATCGCGCGAAGCTGGAGCAGCGTTTGCTGTCCGCGGTGAGCGATCTTCAGCTCGCGCAGAAAGAACGCGACGAATATCGCGATCAGATGTTGCGCCTGAATGAAGCGGTGTTGTGTTATTTGAAAACGTCCCAAGGCGGGGACGCGAAAGCGCGAATGGACGTGGAGGCGCAACTGCGCAGCATCAATACACTGGTCACAAAATCTGGCACTGGGCCCGAGCCCGAGCCGGCTTTGATGGATGGCAGCGTGATCAGCGTCAAGGAGGAATGGTCGTTTGTGGTGGGCAACCTTGGTGAAAAACAAGGAGTCAAGATCGGGATGCCGATGCGAGTGATGCGCGACGATCGAAGAATCGCGACGCTGCGGGTGGTGGATGTGCGACAAAAGATTTGCGGCGCGGTCATTCAAGAGATGGATTCGAAAAAGGAGAAAATAAAAGTGGGCGACCGCCTCCAGGTGGATGCTCAAGCGGATGTGAGTTTGCAATGAAACGAAGGTTAAAAGAGTTACAAAAGTTACACTGTTAAAACCCAGGAGCATCCCTGTTGTAAGCTTTGTAACGTTGTAACGCTTTTAACTTTTAACCTCGCGAAGCGATGGAAGTCAGATCGATATACAAGTATGCGCGGATTTCGCCGTTTAAGGCGCGCGAAGTCACGCGTGAGATCCAGGGTCTGCCCGTTTCGGCGGCGCTCGATCTGCTCGCGTTCACTCCGAAGAAAGCAGCGTTCCTGATCAACAAGACGCTGAAGAGCGCCATCGCCAATGCCGAAAACAATGCCAATCTGAAACCTGACGGGCTGGTAGTGAAAGAGGCGACTGTTGGGGAAGGCCCGACGCTAAAGCGGATCATGGCGCGCGCTCGCGGCAGTGCCAGCCGGATCTTGAAACGCACCAGTCACATTCGTATCGTGCTCTCGGACGAGATTCCGATCGAAACGCGAGAAACGCGAAAAGCAAAACAGGAACAGGAAAAGAAAGCAGCAATGAGAAGCGAAGCTGCTAAAGGCGCGGCGGTGGAGTCGGAGCAAAAACCGCGCAAAAAGAAAACCAAGAAGTCGAACAAGTAGTTTTAGTATGCAATCTTGTCATTCTGAGCGAAGCGAAGCGGAGTCGAAGAATCCTGCGATGTTACGGAGCGGACCGCTCGCGGAAGACGCGCACATGATTGTGAGGCCCCTCGCTGCGGTCGGGATGACCCTCTGACGTATGGGACAAAAAGTTAATCCAATTGGTTTTCGCCTGGGCGTGAATCGTGACTGGCGCTCGCGCTGGTACGCGTCGCCGCAGGAGTTTCCGTCATTTTTGCACAATGACCTGACGATTCGCGAATACGTGAAGAAGAAGCTGCAATTTGCGGCAGTGTCGAAAATTGTGATCGAGCGGGCGTGGAATTCCATTCGCGTGACCATTCACACCGCGCGTCCCGGGATTGTGATTGGGCGCAAGGGCGCAGAGATCGAAAGAATGACCGAAGAAATTTCCAAGATGGCCGACGGCAAACAGATCAAGATCGACATCCAGGAAATCAAGACGCCTGAACTCGATGCGCAGTTGGTCTCGGAAAACGTTGCGCTGCAGATCGAACGCCGCATTGCGTATCGGCGCGCAATGAAGAAAGCGGTGCAGACTGCAATGGATTTTGGCGCGGAGGGAATCAAGCTCCGTTGCTCCGGGCGATTGAACGGGGCGGAGATTTCGCGCTCCGAATGGTACCGAGAAGGAAAAATTCCACTGCACACCTTACGCACCCCCATCGATTACGGATTTGCCGAAGCCAACACCGTTTACGGCAAGATCGGGGTGAAATGTTGGATTTGTAAGAAGGAAGAGGCGCCGGCCGCGCAGCCGGCTGCACCACCGCCGCCCCCTCCGGCGCCGGAGCCGGCTGAAGTTTAGGAGGAAAGTTTATGCCGTTGATGCCTAAACGCGTGAAGTATCGAAAGTCCCAGCGGGGAAGCCGCAAGGGAACGGCTTCGCGCAATCTCAAAATCGATTTTGGCGAGTTTGGTTTGCAGACACTTGAACGGGCCTGGATCACAAATACGCAGCTGGAAGCCGCGCGTGTCGCGCTCACTCGCAACATGAAACGCAAAGG
>QHOF01000110.1:6671-10599 GCA_003219335.1 Verrucomicrobiota bacterium
CATTTTCCCTGATAAATCGGTAACCGCCCGCCCACCGGAGACGCGCATGGGCAAAGGCAAAGGCCAGCCGGAGTACTGGGTCGCCACGGTGCGGCCTGGCAATATTTTGTTTGAGCTCGACGGTGTGCCAGAATCGGTCGCGCGCGAATCTTTGCGTCTGGCAGCGGACAAGTTGCCGGTGCGCACGGCGTTTCTTACCCGACACCGTGTGAGGGCCGCCTGAGCACCATGAAAATGAAAGAAATCACCGAGCTGAGCATGGACGAGTTGCTGACCAAGAGACGCGACTTACGCCAGGAAATTCTGCATCTGCGTTTACAACAGCAGAGTGGCCAGCTGGAGCAGCCAAGCAGGCTGCGCTTGCTGCGGCGCGACATTGCCAGGCTGGAAACACTACTATCGCATCGCGTGAAACAGACTGCTGGGAAATAGAGTTATGGCTGAGCAAGATCAACCACTCCCATTACCAGTTTCGCCGCAGCTTGGGCCGGTGACTCGTGGTTCTCGCAAGACGCGCACCGGGGAAGTGATTTCCAGCAGCATGAACAAGACGATTGTGGTGCGGACAGTCTCGCGTGTGCCGCACCCCAAGTTTGGGAAGATCGTCAAGCAGATGAAAAGGTTTTACGCCCACGATGAACAGAACCAGGCGAAGACCGGCGATACTGTTCGCATCATGGAGACGCGGCCGCTGAGCAAGCTAAAGCGGTGGCGTCTGGTGGAGGTCATCAAAAAGTAGAGAGAAGAAGCAGAGGCAGCGGAAGATTTCGATGGTACAACTTCGATCCAGATTAGATGTGGCAGACAACAGCGGCGCGCGCATGGCGACGATGATTGGCGTGATCGGTAAATCCACGCGTTACGCCGGGATCGGCGATGTGATCACTGCGAACGTGAAGGAAGCCAGCGCTACCGGCACAGTAAAGAAGGGCGAAGTGGTGCGCGCGGTTCTGGTCCGCACGAAACAGCCGATCCGGCGCGAGGACGGTTCTCTGCTGCGCTTTGATAACAACGCCATCGTGATCATCGACAAAGATTTGAACCCCCGCGGCACGCGCATTTTCGGGCCGGTCGCCCGCGAATTGCGCGAGCGCAACTTCATGAAAATTGTCTCGCTCGCCCCGGAAGTCTTATGAATCGAACCAACCATTTTGTAACACAGCCATCCTGGCTGTGGGGCCGGCAGGCATCCTGCCTGCCGAATGTGTGCAGGCAAGATGTCCGCACGCCCCACAGGCTGGAAGCCTGTGCTCCGGTTTTATGAATCGAATCAAATTTCACGTTAAAAAAGGCGATCAGGTCGAGGTCATCTCCGGGAATTTCCGCGGCTCCTCAGGCAGAATCCTTGCGGTGTTTCCGGGAAAGCAGCGCGTTTTGGTCGAGGGCGTGCGCATCATCAAGAAACACCTCCGGAAATCGCAGGACAATCCGAGCGGCAAGATCGCGGAGCGCGAAGGACCGATTCACATTTCCAATGTGAAGTTGATCGAACGCGGCGGGAAACCGGTGAAAGGCGCAGAATCGAAGGCGAAAAAGGATAAAAAGAAAAGTTAGCTGCCAGCTTGTTGAGAATGGAAAACGAATTTCATCGTTACTACAAGGAGCGCGTTATACCGGCGCTGCAAAAGCTGCACGGATACAAAAACGTCCATCAGGTTCCAAAGGTCGAGAAAGTGGTGATCAACACCTCGGTCGGCTCGCAATCGGACGTGAAACAGGCGTTGGAAGAGGCAAAGGCGGAGCTTGCGCTGATCACCGGACAGCGTCCGGTGGAAACGCTGGCGAAGAAAAGCATTTCCAATTTCAAATTGCGAAAAGGTCAGGCCATCGGCGCGAAAGTCACCTTGCGCGGAGAGCGCATGTACGAATTTCTCGAGCGCTTCATCAAGGCCGCTCTCCCGCGCATTCGCGACTTTCGCGGCGTTCCTCCGCGTTGTTTCGATAACCACGGCAACTATACCCTCGGGATTTCGGACCAGTCGATTTTTCCGGAGGTCGAGCTGGATAAAATCAAGCGCAACATCGGATTTGATGTTACAATTGTCACCACGGCGCGAACGGACGAGGAAGCCAAATCGCTCCTGAGCGAAATGGGAATGCCGTTCAGCGACAGGGCAAGGAAGCCCACCGCGCAAGCCGCCTGATCGTTTTCATGAGCACTGTTACTGATCCCATAGCTGATTTTCTGGCGCGTGTCCGCAACGGCACGCGCGCGCAGCAGCTGGAGGTGCTAGTTCCGTACTCGAGAATCAAGGCCGAAATTGCGCGCATCTTGAAAGATGAAGGTTACATCACCGACTACTCGATCGACACAAGCGGCGCGCATCCGAGCATCAAGATCCTTAATAAACTCGCGGACAGGTCGAGCGCCATTGCAGGATTGCGGCGGGTGAGCCGCCCGGGATTGCGCCGATACGTTGGCGCGGATGAAATCCCGCGAGTCCTCGGTGGAATGGGCCTGGCGATTCTCTCCACTTCGCGCGGTATTTTATCGGGGCGCGAAGCGAGAAAGCAGAAGGTCGGCGGCGAATTGTTGGCGTACGTCTGGTAAATTTTATGTCACGAATTGGAAATAAAGCGGTCGAGATTCCGGACAAAGTCAGAGTCAACATTGACGATGACGGAGCGGTTTCAGTAGAAGGGCCCAAAGGAAAGCTCCACTGGAAACTTCCGCGCCACATCAGGGCAAGCGTGAAAGACAACCGGGTATCGGTGGTGCGCGAAGCAGAAACACACAGCGTGAAAGCGTTACATGGGCTTTCGCGCAGCCTCGTGCACAACATGGTGCAGGGAGTGAGCGAAGGTTTCACCAAACAACTCGAGATCGAAGGGGTCGGTTTCAGAGCTGCCGTGCAAGGATCGAATCTCAACTTAAGCCTCGGCTTTTCGCACCCGATTCAATTTTCGATTCCGAAGGACATTAAGATTACAGTAGCGGACAACACGAAGATTACGGTCCAAGGCGTGGACAAAAAACTGGTTGGCCAGGTGGCGGCGGATATCCGTCGCTTTTACCCTCCTGAACCTTACAAGGGCAAAGGCGTTCGCTACGCGGGCGAGCAGATTCGTCGCAAAGTAGGCAAGACCGTTCAATAGAATATGGCGACGATTCGTAAGGCAGCGCGGCAGCGCGTTCATCAAAGGATCAGGAAAAAAGTCGCGGGCACGGTGCAACGACCGCGGCTGGCAGTTCATTTCTCTGGCAAACACGTTTACGCTCAACTGATCGATGACGATACTGGCCGGACGCTGGCCGCTGCATCGACTACGGAGCGTTCCTTACTGGGCAGAGATAAAGCCGCTGCAAACAGGACCGCGGCAGAGCAAATCGGCAAAACAATCGCGGAACGTTCGCTGGCGAAAAAACTCGAGCGCGTCGTTTTTGATCGCGGCGGATTTCTTTACCACGGAAAAGTAAAGGCATTAGCAGACGCAGCGCGTGCGACCGGCTTGAAATTTTAATTCATGGCTCAAACAACTTCTTCAGGCAGGCGACCAGACTCGCGCAGACCAGATAGGACTCCCGCGGCAAAGGGAGATACGACGGAAAAGGTCGTATTTATCAACCGCTGCGCGAAGGTCGTGAAGGGTGGCCGGCGTTTTAGCTTCAGCGCGTTGATCGTGGCTGGAGATCACGATGGGAAAGTGGGATGCGGATTTGGCAAGGCCAACGAAGTTTCAGAAGCTATTCGAAAGGCCTCCGAAGCGGCGCGTAAATCGATGGAAAAAGTTTCATTGAATGAAAATACGATTCCGCACGAAGTGGTCGGCGAATACGATGGAGCGCGGGTGCTATTGCGTCCCGCATCGCCGGGAACGGGAATCATCGCCGGTGGCGGCGTGCGCGCCGTCGCTGAAGCTGCCGGTATTCGCGATGTGCTGGCCAAGTCGCTCGGATCCAGTAATCACGCCAACGTAGTGAAGGCGA
>QHOF01000135.1 GCA_003219335.1 Verrucomicrobiota bacterium
CTGCCTGGCAGTGCTCAAGCTCCACTACCTGCGCTGGGTGCTGTTCGATGTCAAAGGGGATACATATTTCATGTATCAGGGCATCTTCGACACCGACTTCGACAAATACACCGAGGATGCTGTAGCTCTCTTCTCGGCAACCGGCATCACCACGGTTTTCGTAAACCTTGAGGGCTTCCCTGAGGACTGGAAAACGAACGCGCCCGCGTTCATCAAGTTCGTCCGCGAACACCAGTGCCCGAGCTTTCTCGAATACGGGGAATACCCGTATGTGAGCGCCGAGGAGATCAAGAAGGCGCTCAAGCTAAAAGCGGCTTTCTCAGACATGCTCGACCAGATGCAATGACCATCAGGAGGACGTGACATGCTGGAGTTTGACGACATCCAGTACATTCTCTTGACCCGCGCACCCGCGATCACCGGACGATACGAATTTCTGTCCTTTCGGAATGTTGCGGGCGGGCAGGCCTGGCTCACCGCGGTCCTTGAGACAGTGCATTCAGTTGAGCAGGCCCGTGCTTCGGTCGAAAAGGACAACCGGTGGGTGTCGGTGGCTTTCACCTGGAACGGTCTGCGAGCGTTAGGCATGGACGAAGCCTCGCTGGCCACGTTTCCGGAAGAGTTCAAGCAAGGTATGGTGGCCAGAGCGGAGATCTTGGGCGACACAGGGATGAATCACCCTGACAATTGGGTCGGAAATCTCGCCAGCCCGGAGCTTCACGCTCTCGTCATCCTCTTTGCGCGCGATGCGGCGGAGCAGCAGCGCTGCCAGCTTGAGCACCAAAAACTCGTCGCGCGGTGCTCTGGAGTGGAAGTCCTCTCGTCCCTAGATCTAGAAGCTACGCCTCCTTTTGATTACGCGCACGACCACTTCGGTTACCGCGACCGTTTATCGCAGCCGGTGATCGAAGGATCGGGTGAGGAGCCCACGCCTGGCTCCGGCGCGCCGCTGAAGGCGGGCGAGTTCATCCTCGGATATCCGGACGACGACGGTGTTGTAGCCAATCAACCACAGCCCGAGATTCTCGCACGCAACGGCAGCTTCATGGCCTATCGTCGCCTGCAGGAGCATGTTGGCGCCTTTCGCGATTTTCTGCGCGAGCACGGCAAAACGCCGGAGGAGCAGGAACTCATGGCCGCGAAGCTGATGGGCCGCTGGCGCAGCGGGGCGCCACTCGTGCTGGCGCCGAACAAGGATGATCCCGCGCTCGGCGCGGATCCGCAGCGCAATAACGATTTTGACTACGGCAAAATGGATCCGCACGGTTACGCCGTACCGCTAGGTTCGCACATTCGCCGCATGAATCCCCGAGACACGGCGGCCAACATGAACCGCCGGCGCATGATCCGCCGCGGCGGTACTTACGGCCCGCATCTGGCGGAAGGTGCCCCGGATGACGGCATCGAGCGCGGCATCGCTGCATTCATAATCTGCGCGAGCCTGATCCGCCAGTTCGAGTTCGCGCAGAACGTTTGGGTGAACGACCGGAACTTTCACGAACTAGGCAACGAGCGCGACCCTGTTTGCGGTAATCAAGACGGCACACTGGAGTTCAAAATCCCGAAGCGTCCGATCCGAAAAAAAATCACCGGCCTGCCAGCATTCACCACCGTTCGGGGCGGGGCTTACTTCTTCTTGCCGGGTCTCAAAGCGCTTCGTTATCTTGCTGCGCTTGGCAACGCCGGATGAACTCTACGCGCATATGTAGCGCACCAACTGATAGGGAGTACGTTTATGAACGCAATGCAGCTACCACGAACTTACAATCAGAATCATATCCCGCGAAAATACACCCCGGGCAAACGGCGGATAAGCATTTACTGGACTTGGAGCTATCCGTGGGAAGCCCAGCGCGACCCGGCGGCGATGGAGAATCGTTTCTCGACGATGACCGAAGTCCGCACTGTGCTGTGGCCGGCTTACGAGACGCCGGAGTGGAGTGCGGCGCAATTTCTCCAGGGGATTGCCGGCACCTTAGAGTTGTTTCACCGCTCCACGCTCAGCTTCCAGCAAATTGCCGGCGAAGCCACCGGCCACCCGGTCGCTGTGTTCCAGCGCGTTGACCAGGCTGGATACAAGCTTCCGATCGACGAACGCATTCTGGCCGATACCGACACGCTCATGGTGTTCGGACTTGACCATCTCCCTTCCGAGCAAGAAGCCACACGCGACGAAGTCGCGTCCATCCGCGAGTGGCTCAAACGCGAAGGCACTTGTCTTTTGCTCGCCCCGCATCACGACGTTGGCTTTACCAGCGATATGAAGCAGCGTCAGATGGAATATCTCCATCACGGCGACCCCCTCGTTCCGCGGCAGCAGCGCTTTGCCCAGTACTGCCGATCGCTGATGGCGGCGCTCGGCGTTCCGGTGATCAATCAGTACGGACTCCGGCCGGCGGTTGTCAAAGGCACAAAGGAGATAGCCCCGCTCACAGCGTTCCGTGATATCGACAAACTCGGCCTGCTCAACAACGTTCCTACGTTCAATTTTCATCCGCATCTGCCGCACTACGAGATCACCGAAAAGAACAGCAAGGCGATTCATCTGCTGGCGCGCCAGCCGATCGACCTAGACCGACCGCACCCGTTCACTGCAACCGGCAACACGGAGTTTAACTGTCTGCTCTGGATGCCGCCAACCCAGGAGCGGGCCGGCGACATCGTGCTTGTGGACTCAACGAACTTCACCACACTCTTCGGAGGTGACGAGAGCCTGCGGCATTTCTGGAAAAACCTTGCGACAGTCAAGTGAGGGCACTGAGCGAGCTCCTGCGCTGCCTAGCTGATCTGCCTGTGTGAGAGTAAGGAAAAAAACGTGCCGGCTATACTGCCTCTTACGCGCGCCGTGCCACTGCTCGCTTGTGCCCTGACCTTCAGTCTTGGCACCACGTTCCTTCAGGCTGAACCGCCAGCTTCCTTAGCGCCGGTCTCGCTCCTCGTGGAGGAAAAGTCTGCCACGTCCGACAGTGGCGCAGCTGCGGTCCCCAGTCCGACCGAGTCTGCTGTGCCGCTGCCATCCAGCTTTGGCGGTCCGTTTGGCGAACGGCTGAAGCTCACCGGCGACTGGTTTGGCGTCCGGGATACGTTGGCCGGCTCTGGCATCACCCTTGACGTAAATCTCACCCAGTTCTTCCAGGGCGTAGCCAGTGGCGGCAATGATCAAGCCTTTAAGTACGGCGGAAAGATCGATTACTTCCTGAACATCGATGGTAAAAAGGCTGGTCTGTGGAAAGGCTTCTTTGTCACAATGCATGCCGAGACACGGTATGGCGAGGACGTCAATGGCATCGACGGCATGTTCTCGTTTGGCAATTTCAACATGGCGTTTCCAAAGGCGGGAAGAAACGTTACGAGTATCACCAGGCTGATACTGTCGCAATCGGTGTCGGAAAACTTCATGGTCTTCCTCGGAAAAATCAACTCCTTGGACGATTTCACACTAAACTTTACCAGTCGCAACGGCATCGAGAGGTTCATGAACAGCGCGGTGGTTGCCAACATCATCAACGCCCGGGCAGTTCCCTATTCAACCTATGGCGTGGGCTTCTCGGTGCTTCAAGACAAGGCGCCGGTATTCACATTCTTAGTCCGCGATCCTGATGATCATCCAACGACGAGCGATTTGAACAAGCTTTTCGCGCACGGAGCGCTCCTGTCCGGTACGGTCAAGATAACAATCGCGCCGCTGGGTTTGCCGGGACATCAAAACGCCGGCGTCAATTGGAGTAGCCGGAAGTTCACTTCTGTCGACCCCACGTCTTTTGCAAACATTCCCGGTCAAGGCATCGTCACAGGACAAGAATCCGGCTCCTGGGCACTCTGGTACACCTTTGACCAATACCTTTGGATCAGCCAATCCGCCGCGAACGTTGGCTGGGGAGTTTTCGGAATCGCAGGCATTTCGGACGGCAACCCCAATCCAGTTCGTTGGAACATGACTCTCGGGGTCGGCGGTACTAGCTTCATTCCCGGGCGCGAACGCGACATCTTCGGCATAGGTTATTTTCGCATTGGTCTGTCAAGCGACTTCAAGGATCTGCTGGGTGGATCGCTTGCACCACCGGGGCTCGCGCAGCGCGACGAACAAGGCGTTGAGGTGTTCTACAACGCTGCTCTGACTCGCTGGTGTCAGCTGACGGCTGACCTGCAAATTGTGAAGCCAAGCACCAAGAATCTGCATACCACGGTCCTGCCCGGGATGCGGCTGAAGATCGACTTTTGATACACGGATGGCACGCTGATGCGAATCACTTCAAATACATCCCTCACGATGATAATACGCGTGTGACGTGGCTCTAGGATTGAACATTATGTTCTGCATCTGGGCACATTCAGAGTTAGAAGGTTAAAGATGTTAGACGTGATCGTCATTGGCGCCGGACCGGCGGGTGTGCTCGCTGCACTGCGCGCCGCAGACCTGGGCGCCAAGACAGCTTTAGTATCCCGTGACGAGTTCGGCGGCATGGCCGCCAACGACGGACCAGTCCCGGTACGGACATTGGCCCATGCTGCACGACTGATCCGAGACGCTCGCCAACTCGGTCAATACGGCATCACTGTCAGTGAGCCAGTGTTAGACTACCCCCGTCTGCTCGCTCGCGTGCGCGAGGTCGTCAACGATGTGCGGGCGCATTCAGCTCTGCGCGGGCAGATCGATTCTGTGGGAGTGAACGTCTGCGAACACGCCGGTTATGCGCGTTTCGCCGACCCGCACACCATTGAAACCGAGAGTGGGCTGCGGCTCCAAGGTGAAAAGATCATCCTTTGCACAGGCGGCGCGAGTCGGCGACTCTCAGTCCCAGGTTTCGAGCTGACCGCCACGCATAGCGATGCCTGGAGTTTGTCGTCTGTCCCTCCATCAATGCTCGTCATCGGTGCAGGAGCAACCGGCGTGCAGGTCGCCTCGATCTTCAACGCCTTTGGCTCACGAGTCGAACTCTTCCAGGCAGGCTCACGCATCCTGTCGAGCGAGGATGAAGACGTATCCGCGGCAGTCACGGTCGCTCTCCGCCAGTCGGGCATCATGGTGCGCGAGAACTTCGGCACCATCGAGTCTTTCGAGGAGACGTCGAGTGACGTACGGATGGTCTTTTCGAAGGGCGGCGCGCGACACAGCTCAGAAGCTACGCTTGCGGTAGTGGCGGTCGGTTGGGTGGCAAACACCGCTGAGTTGAACCTTACTGTCTCGGGCGTCGAAATCGATCCTCGTGGCTTCGTACGGGTGGACGATTTCCTCCGAACGTCTGCGCCTCACATTTTCGCCGCTGGAGATATAACTGGTCGCCTGATGCTGGTCCCGCAGGCGTTACAGGCTGGTTTCGTAGCGGCGACCAATGCCGTGCAAGGCGCGACGACAACGCTTGGCGACCAAGTGAATCCGATCGGTAGCTTTACCGACCCGGAGTATGCCCAGGTGGGCTTGACAGAAAAGAAGGCGCGCGAAACACACGAAGTGGTGATCGCGAACGTGCGCTTCGACTCGACCACGCGGACAATTATCGACGGCCGGAACGTCGGTTTCTGCAAGCTGATCGTCGACCGCGCGACTCACACAATCCTGGGCTGCCACGTTGTTGGTGAACGGGCCGTCGAGATCACCCAGGTGGCGGCGATAGCCATCGCTGCTGATATGCCGGTGGATGACCTGGCGAGGGTTCCGCTTTCGTTCCCCACCTACGCGGGGATCCTCGGTCGTGTGGCGGCAAGTGCGGCCCGCCAACTCAATCTGAAAGGCAGGTGGCAAGCGCAGGAGCCGGAGGAGTTGACACCGTGATTCTCCATCACTATGGCCGCTCGGGACCCTGGCTCGACCAGCCCTGGCTCCCGGGAAAGATAAAGTTGATGAAGGTCGAGGTGACGAGTGGAAAACAAACAACGGGAAAACAGAAAAGCGGATCTCTTATTCCCTTTGACACTGCAACCCTGACGCTCTTTTCACCCGACACCCCAAGATTCGGTATCTCTGCAAACCTGACATGAAATACACACTCTACGCTTTGTTGATTGCCGTCAGTATGTTCCTCGGCATGGTTCTCCTCCTCGAAGTCGGACGGCGCATCGGTGCGCGCCGATTGGCTAAGGATCCCGAAGGCGCCCGCGTGGGTCTGGGTGCGCTGGAGGCTGGTGTTTTTGGCCTGCTGGGATTACTTATCGCGTTCACTTTTTCCGGGGCTGCGTCGCGATTCGACGCGCGGCGGCAAATGGTGATTCAGGAAACCAACAACATCGGC
>QHOF01000556.1 GCA_003219335.1 Verrucomicrobiota bacterium
GTTGAGATGTGGCAAACTGCACCGCGCCTGTATCCCCTGCTGGGGCTTTGCGGCGGATACGCGCTTGTAATGCTTTTTAATCCGGTGCGGCGCGCGCTGGTGGACGGTTTTCGCTGCGTGGGGCGCTACAAACGCATCTGGATCGCTTTTGCGCTGCTTGGGTTTGCCTATTTCGTTTTCCAGTTCGTCACGTTTACGCCAATTCGAAACTGGTCTGATCTGGATCTGGGCCAGATCGCCTCACTACGTCACTGGTACTGGCCGCGATTTGCGGAGATTTGGAGAGAAACGCCGCTGCCTGTCTTGGAAGGGGTCGCAGGAATCTTCGATAACGCCACGACCACCTATCCGCTCTCGGTCGTGGCTGCAGTGTTCATGCTAATCAACTGGCGCGGCCTACACGGCGCGCTGGTCCGAGCCCTGTGGAAACGCTACCGTTGGTGGGGTCATCTCATTTATTTGATTCTGCTACTGAGTGCGTTGGCGTCGCTCCTGAAGCCGATTGTATTTTGGCGATTACCCGAGTGGAGCGCTCTGGTTCCGGCTGCCGGGCTGCTGCGAATCTCGGCCACAGTGGATGCGAGTGCATTTATTTTCGAATACCTCCTGGGAGTTTATATCCAGGTGTACCTCATCAGCGTGTGTCTGGCCTGGATCAAGGGCGTTAGCTTCGAAGAAGGAGAACTCTTCCGTTTCGCCATGCGTCGCTTCACTTATGTTTTGGAATGGGCCGGCATTGTCGTTGCAATCAGCACGTTAATCGTTCGATTGCCGCTCGTCCTTGCCTACTTCACGAATATTCCCGGCGTCCTTGATTACCTGCCTCTTGCGCGGCTGCTGATGAGCGGCTTGATCATTGGCTTTTGCTCGGTCCAAATCTCGCTGGCGCTTCATAACGAAACGTTGCTCGATGCAATGCGCGCCCACAGCCAGTTCGTCCGCCACAATGCAGGCCGCCTGGCATGGTTTCTGATCATTTGCGGGATCCACTTTTTTGCCATCATGATGTGCGACGCCATCGTGCGCAGCGCAATCGCCGATCGCTTGGGCGCCCTTTTCCTCTGGAAATTCAGTTTCGCTTTTCTGCGCGGAATCGTTGTCGGCTGGCTTTTGGCCTCGTGGGTCTGTTTATTTCGGCAATATGAAACTCGCCGCGTGAACCAGGAAAAATGGATCCAATATTAAGAAACCAGCCTGCAAGAAAACAAATGTGAACGCGGCGACCATTACACGTCAGAGCAAATCGAATCTGCATTACCCGCCAGAGCAAATCGAATCTGGCCCTGGCATTCATTTCATTAGGGCGCGAGCGCAAACGCGACATGACCGTTTTCTACGCGTTTTGCCGCGTCATCGACGATATTGTCGACTCCTCGGATTTGAGTGCGGCGGAGAAACAAGTGCGTCTGGCGAAATGGCGCCAGATGCTTCAGGCAGCCGTTCCGGACGAGCCGCTTCTTGCCCTGGAGATCAGACGCTTGATGGACAAATATTCGCTGCCGCCCGGCATGTTGGAGGAAATCATTGCCGGAGTGGAAATGGACTTGAGCATCGTGCGCTATTCCACCTTTGAAGAGCTCCGCGTCTATTGCTATCGAGTGGCCAGTGCAGTGGGATTGGTAAGCATCGAGATTTTTGGATATCGCAATGCGCGCTGCAAACAATATGCGATCGATCTGGGGCTAGCTTTGCAAATGACCAACATTATTCGCGATGTGGGAAAAGATTTGCAGGCCGGCCGAATCTATCTGCCACAGGAGGACCTGGCGCGTTGCAAATATTCCGAGACCGAGTTGCGAAATCGACAATATAACGAGCGGTTCGTTTGCCTGATGGAATTCGAAGCTGCGCGTGCGCGAGAATTTTTCTCGCGCTCGGCTATCGCGCTTCCGTCCGAGGATCGCCGGGCGATGGTGCCAGCCGAAATCATGGGCTCGATTTATCGCGGCCTGCTTCGCAGAATGGAGCGGGACAAGTTTCGCGTTTTCGAAAAGGAATATCGCCTTAGCAGGTTGGAGAATGCTGGCCGGATCGCGGCGCAGCTATTGAGGTCTTTTTAAGTTTGCCCTGCAACATTCTTGAGGTTGCGCAGTTGAATCCCTCAACGAGGGTAAATTTATGACAAAAAATCCTGCTGTTTGGGTTCTTGCGGTAAGCGCTTTGATCCTTAGTTCATGTGATACCCCGGTTGGTCAGGGCGCCGGCTGGGGCGCCGCGACTGGCGCGATTATCGGTGGAGCGGCGACAGGTAATATTCGTGGCGCATCAATCGGCGCAGCCGCAGGTGCTGCGGCTGGCGCTTTAACCGGCGCAGCCATTGAACAGGATCAGGCCGCACGTTTCGGGCCGCCCCCTCCGGGCGGTTACCCCTATGCGCGCTGGGCTGGAAGGCCCGGATTTTATTACAGCCCTTACACGGGGCGCGTTTACGATCTTCGCGGGGTCCCGCATGGCGGACTTACGCGCGATGTCGATACCGGCAGGCTTTTCCGCAAACCGTGATCGAGAAAAACCGTACGCACGGCGATCAGCGCGCGTGCGCTTGAAGCGCATCTACCAGCGCTCGCGCTTCATCCGTCATCTTAATTAGTTCCGGCCATGGGCGGTGATAATTTTCACCCGGCAACTTGCGCGTCGCGTCAAAGCCCATGTGCGAGCCGATATTTTGATCGCTCGGCGCGTGGTCGAGCGAGTCACTTGGATTTTTGATTACAGTCGTGTCGCGAGCGGGATCGGTGTTCGCGCACAATCGGAAAAGCACTTCGCTGGTGTTGTGTACATCGCAATCTTCGTCCACCGCTACGATGTATTTGCTGAACATCATCTGGCCCCCAGAGGCCGTGCATCACTTTGAAGGCCTGATACGGATACTGTTTCCGTATGCTGACAAAAACCAGATTATGGAAAACGCCTTCCGGCGGCAGCGTCATGTCCACAATTTCCGGGAAATTCATTTTGAACACGGGCAGAAGAATGCGCACACAGGCGTCGCCGATGTAATAGTCTTCCATCGGCGGCCTGCCCACGATCGTTGTCGGATAAACTGCATCGCGCCGCTGTGTGATCGCAGTCACATGGAAGACCGGATAATCCTCAACCGCGGTATAGAAGCCGGTGTGATCGCCAAAGGGACCTTCCGGGCGCATTTCACCGGGTTGAACATAGCCTTCCAGAACAAAATCGACGTCAGCCGGTACATCGAGATCGATGGTTTTGCAGCGAACAAGCTCGATTGATTTCTTTCGCAAAAACCCAGCGAAAAACAGTTCGTCCAAACCGTCCGGCAGCGGTGCAGTTGCCGCGAATGTATAAACAGGATCACCGCCCAGCGTAACTGCCACTGGCATGCGCTCATCGCGCTCGTAATAGCGCTGGCCGTGGCGCGCCCCGACCTTGTGGAGTTGCCAGTGCATTCCGGTCGTGCACTCGTCATAGACTTGCATCCGATAAATGCCCACGTTCCGCGCACCTGTCTCCGGATCACG
>QHOF01000557.1:0-1945 GCA_003219335.1 Verrucomicrobiota bacterium
ATGCGTGGGCTCTGTCATAGAGGGGCGCAACTACACGGTCTTTTGTTTGTTGCTCGATCATCACGAGGAATCCCAAGCAACGATGGGCAGGTCAGCAACAAAGACCAGAGTTCCCTTTCGGCATAGAGGGCATCGAGAGATATCGATGCCGGTAAGTTGGAGCATCATCTCGTGAACTGATCTTTGGGAAAGCTTCGGCACAGTGGGATCGAGGTCTAGGAGTTTACGGCACTTTGAGAGAAGGCCTTTGGATCGGTTCGCTAAAAAGCCGAAGTGACGCACGCGCACGAAGCCTTTGGAGATCACATGAAGCAGGAAGCGGCGGATGAATTCGTGGGCATCGAGCTTCATGAGTTCGAGCTGATTTTGTTTTTTTCGATCGCGGTAACTGAAGGAGCAAGAGTTTTTTAGCCATAGAGCCTTACCGTCGTTTATGCTGATGACTGACCTCTGATCTCCGACCACTGACTTCGCTGGTTATTTGATCACCTTATCCGCGCGATACAGCACCGACTGCGGAATTGTTAGGCCAAGCGCCTTGGCAGTTTTAAGATTGATCAGCAACTCGAATTTCGTCGGCTGCTCTACGGGTAATTCCGCGGGCTTCGTGCCCTTCAAAATCTTGTCCACCATCGCCGCGCCGCGCCTGAAAGGTTCGGCCTGGTCGGCGCCGTAGGACATCAAGCCGCCGCTGGCGACAAAATCTCCCCGAGGGTAAATTGCCGGCAGCCGATTTTTGGTCGCGAGATCTGCGATCCGTTTTTGGTTAGAAAGCTGCAACTGATCCTGGGTTACGGCGAGAGCGGCGCTACGCGCCTTAATTGCCTCTTTGAACGCGCCCTCGTATTTGTCGGCACTGCTCACTTCCATAGAATAGAGTTGCAGACCTAGTTCTCGTGCCGCCAGTTGGCTTTCTTTCCATTGTGGAGTAGAGCCCGGATCCTGTGGTTTCCACAGCACTGCAACGCGGGATAGATTCGGAATGGTTTCCTTCAGTAACTCCAGTCGTTTCCCGGCCAAATCCGCCGCAATGATGGTGAACCCCGTGATGTTCCCCCCGGGCCGCGCAAGACTGTCAATGAGCCCAACACCAACAGGATCACTTACGCTTAAGAACACGATGGGGACCGTCCTGGTAGCATTCTTGGCGGCCAGGGCTTCATTTGTCCCGGGCGTGATGAGTACGTCAACCTTGAGACGGACCAGCTCATCAGCGAGGGTGGGGAGCCGGTCGAGCTTATTCTCAGCGTATCGAGACTCGATGGCTATGTTCTTGCCTTCAACATAGCCGAGTTTGCGGAAGTCTCGCTGGAATAATTCTATCCCGCCTCCTGGAGCGGCAGGACGAGCTCCGAGCCAGCCAATCTTAGGTATCTTTGCGTGTTGCTGCGCGTCGGCAGGCGAGGCACTTGTTAGAAGTGAAGTTGCCAGTAGCCAGATGAGAATGGTTTTCTTCATTACTTTCCTCTCACGCCTACCGAATGACTCGATCCGCCCTTGCCAGCACGTTCGGTGGAATCGTGAGACCGATCTGCTTGGCAGTCTTTAGATTGATCACTAGGTCGAACTTCATTGGCTGCTCCACGGGAAGCTTAGCTCCTTTCAAGATTTTGTCCACATAGGTAGCAGCCCGCCGAAAATTATCGGCGATGTTCGGCGCATAAGACATTAGTCCGCCGGCTTCCACGAAGAATTTTTCGGGGAACATCGTTGGCAGGCGGTTCTTTGCCGCGAAATCCACAATCCTCTCTCCAGTAGAAGTGTAAGCGGGGCTCCTTATAATGATGAGCGCGCCAGCTCGGTCCTTAATTGAAGATTGCAGCGCGTTGTCAAGCTCATCCGGAGTTCGTACCCCCAGGGATAAACGTTTCAATCTCAGTGATTGTGCGGCAACCTCGGTCTCTTTGAAATTGCGAGCATTGCCTGGCTCAGCGGGGCTCCAGAG
>QHOF01000557.1:2154-2456 GCA_003219335.1 Verrucomicrobiota bacterium
ATGTCAACCTTCAGACGGACCAACTCAGCCGCAACGCCGGCAAAACGATCGGTCTTCCCTTCCGTATTTCTAAAATCAATGATGATGTTCTTTCCCTCCACGTACCCCAGCTCGCGCAACCCCTGCCGGAATGCATCGACCTCAGGATCAGTAGGCGAGCCACCTCGCATGAAACCTATCGTAGGGATTTTCGCCGGCTGCTGCGCCTCGGCGAGAGAAACAGTTGCGACAAAGACAGTTGCCAGTAACCGGATAAGAAGTTTTTTAGTCATGGGATTCGCTCCTCAGTTTTTGCTGACCAC
>QHOF01000558.1:0-1724 GCA_003219335.1 Verrucomicrobiota bacterium
ACCGGCGTCTTCGATGTTGGCAATCGACGCACCAAGACAAAGCTAAGATCGGTGGCGTGGTGAGTCCGGACCGGAGTCACTCGGGAAAATTTCAACTAAGAATTTGCCAATCTGGAAAGCAGGTTAATTCTATGACATTTCTGAACCGTCTTGTGTCATAAGGATGCACAAAAAGCGAAGCTCTTAGGCGCAAGATACTTACTCCGCCGTTTCCTAAAATTATTCCAGTAAATAACCTAGATACTCTTGGATCTGAATGGGGTCAAAAGACTTACATCTCATCGCCAGATCTAAATGGCTCAAGCTTGCTCTCTGGGGGAGTGGGGGAGGACATCAGTTTCGACCTAGAATTTGTGGCCAAATATGGAGCTACAGTAATTTTGGTTGATCCAGTTCCCCGTGCTTGGTGGCCCCCGGCGCACCGGGTCAAACACGGCAGTCGCAACGTCCGGTGGCTTCCGGCAAAGTATCCCCGTACAGTACTTATGGACCACAACAAGACTACGACTCATATGATCTGACAAAGATTTCAGCTGCGCAATTAAAGTTCGTTCCTCTTGCGCTTTTTGATTCTGAAGGAGAACTGGAAATTTACCCACCAGTGAACCCTGCGCATGTAAATTACAGTGCCCTGGACATTCAAGACAAGATGTCCAGACGGCGAGCACCACTGGTGGTCAAAAAAACAACTATTCCCAAATTAGTTACAGAGCTAGGAATTACGAATTTGAGAATTGTTAAGCTGGACATAGAAGGTTCCCAACTTGAAACTCTGGCGCAAATGTTTATTGAGAAACTTTTTCCACAGCAAATTTTGGTAGAAGTTGACGAACTATATTTTCCGACTTGGCGCGGAAGGTCCAGGGCCATCAAGTGCTTTCGATTATTGAAAAGGCATGGTTACATTTGCGTTTCAAGACACCAGTATGATTTCACGTACGTACTAAAGTCTAAGATTACTGGAGTCTAGGTACTGGCAGCGTCCCGATTGTTGTGGAAAATAGAAAAGGCTCTCGGTATTCCAAAAAAGAAACTGGCTCTTGGCGAGAGTCAGACCGAGGAGTAACACGCCTATGGGGAAAAGTACACAATCTTTCGGCCCAATGGAAGGTCTTTTAGGATCTGATCGGTTGACTGAAGCGTTGCGCGAAAAAGTTCGGGAGATTATTTTGACATTGGCCGAGGTCTCTCCCGCTTGCTGTTACGATTCCCACGACGGTCAGGGGATACGCGGCCATCAAGAGCGTAGAGCAGACAGAAAGTTGGAAGCTAAGATCGGCAGCGTGATGAATTCAGGCAGGAGTCACTCAGGAAAATTTCAACTAAGGACTTGACAACCTCGGGCGGAGTTCATAGCCGGCAATGTCTGGTCTGGTGTTACACCCATCGAATCGAGCTTCGCTAATCCAGCCGGGCTTTTAGAACTGCCCTCTTGACGGGGAATGTTGCGCTATCGTTAGAGACATGAAGGACATGAGAAAGCAATTTCTAAATATATCGCTGATCAAAGCATTGCATAAACACGAGACCATCGTGGCATTATTAGTTTTTGCTGCTTTCTGGAGTGTATTTTTATTTAGCCCCGGGACAGTTACCTCTGGCTATCATTTAATAGATGATCACCTAATACTAATTATCAGCCGCGATTTGTCACAGAATAATGTGTTCCAGGTAATGGCAAATTGTATAACCAACGATTTACATAAAATAGGACGGTTTCGGCC
>QHOF01000558.1:1742-3323 GCA_003219335.1 Verrucomicrobiota bacterium
GTTCAATTTTTTGGCACCAATTTTGTGTCGCTATCGCTGTTGTCATTAACAATGGCAGTGCTCACTTCCTGGTTTTTATACATGTTTGCCCGCCAGGTCCGTTTCGGCAGAGCCAGCTCATTCTTGTTTGTGTTACTTATTTTTATGGGTACCCAGACTGCAATCTGGTGGCGTCTGGGAACGGCAGAGCCAATCGGCATGTTTTGGCTTTCCATCGGTCTATACTTCATGGCCAGAACGATTTTTGACGCCGGCAAGTTAGGACCAACTTACAATGTGCTGTCTGTGCTCGCATTAATCATTGCCAGTTTATCGAAAGAATCGTTTGTGGTGTTGTTGCCTGCGGTTGTATTATGGGAACTTATTCTCTACCGGCAGCATCATCAACTTAGTTGGATAAAAACGATCAAAGCCAATCTAAGGAAAATAGCGCTACTGGCTACAGTCTGCCTTGGAGAGTTAGCAATTATTTTCTTAAAAGTGGGCACTAACCGCATAGGTTACGCTGGCGTAGATTCCAATAGCTTAACCCTGCATCAAATTGCGTTCACTGTGAAGCAGTTATTCCTGGCCAGCAATCCATTGTTAATGGGCATGATTGGAGCGGTGTTTGTAGTGGTGTTGACTAGCAAAATTGTTTATGACCACGTTCTGACGCCAAAACCACCGTTTAAGTCATTACAATCTTTATTAGAGGAGCTTTTCTATGTAGCAGTTCTGGTGGGAGCTTATATCACACCCCAAGCAGTCCTTTATGCTAAGTCGGGATTTAATGAACGCTATTTAATTCCCGGTGTTATGGGCTTTGCCTTTCTAACTATTTATCTGCTGGCTAAAACCGAGCAATTGATCACTCTTAAAGCGCTTAGATCCGGTACAGATGCCATCTTAGTAATCGTTACCTTACTGACTCTGGCTGCCGATTTCCGTGTGGCTCGTAGCGATGCCAAGGCTTTTGCTTCTGAAGGCGCTTCCCTTAAGCGGGCTTTAGACACACTTGCATCTAACACCAAGTCGAATGACGCAATTCTGATTGTAGCAGATCCGGCACTCGATTTTGAAGCTAGCATATCCATCCACCGTTACCTTACCATTCAAGCAAGCAAAACAAACACTTATATAGACCCCATCTGGAGGTTAAATCGGGCTGATTACAGCCCATTTCAGACAGAACTACGTAATTTACATCTCAGTCTATTTGGAAATCTCTACATCGATCATTTACAGGATAAGTCACAAATCAAGACCATATTTACCTACCGGGGAACCGATACGGCATTCAACCAGCTTCTACCAACTCGGTTTAACGCGCAAAGCTATACCCGACTTGATTTTGGAAACTTTATTGTTTACCTCTCTAACTAAACTACTGTTTTGTGCCTACACAGACCGCAGGCTTGCCCGACAACGTCGGAATCAACAGACCCAAAGAATCCGAAGCAACAGCGTCCAAGCAACCAACGCACAAGTTGTCGGGTTTTGACCGGAAAAACTGCTTACACAATTGCCTCATAAAGAACGATCAGCACTCCGATAGCGGCCTATAGCTGAAAAATTAGTAAGCGAGACTCTTATATTCTA
>QHOF01000558.1:3384-3921 GCA_003219335.1 Verrucomicrobiota bacterium
GTTGGGAAGGGATCTCTACCTAGGGGAGAGAAATCAGGCGAGCGATGATCTTGTACAGTAATCTTCCAAGGGTAAGTGTCTCATTCTATTGACAGGTTCCGGGTCCCCTTAAGTATCTGCGTGTCCATATTTTCATTGCGCACGCGCTTTTTTTTACGAGGAGCTATGGAACAAGTAGCCGGCCTAAACGTCCGCGGAGAAAGGAGTGGACTTCTCTCCGTGGTTGTCCCCGCCTACAACGAGGAAAAGTCTTTGGCTCTGTTTCATGAACGCCTCCGTGACGTCGTGGACAAAATACCTATGGAGACGGAAATCATTTACGTCAACGACGGTAGCACCGACAACACGCTGACTGTCATGCAGCGGCTTCGGAACGGAGACCAAAGAGTCGGTATCGTCAGTCTGAGCCGAAATTTTGGTAAGGAGATCGCGTCCACGGCGGGATTGGATCATACGGAAGGGGACGCAGTGATTCTAATGGATGCCGACTTACAGCATCCTCCTAAGATGATCCCGGTTTTTCTCGAGCACTGGAGG
>QHOF01000107.1 GCA_003219335.1 Verrucomicrobiota bacterium
CGGCGCATCGAGCGAAGCCGGACGAATCGAGACCGTCTTGAGCTGGGAAACTTTCCCGCTCGCGATGCCGATCTCGTCGCCCAACTCTTCGTCGGTCGGTTCGCGGCCGAGCTCTTCACTCATTTGCAGCGAAACCCGGCGCATTTTGGAGATCTTGTCCACCAAGTGCACAGGTAGTCGGATGGTCTTACTCTGATTGGCCAGCGCCCGCTTGATGGACTGCTTGATCCACCACGCGGCGTAAGTGCTCAGCTTTCCACCCTTTGCCGGATCGAAGCGCTCCACCGCCTTCATCAGGCCGATGTTACCCTCGGAGATCAAGTCGAGCAGCGGCAGGCCAAGATTCGCGTAATCATGCGCGATCTTGACTACCAGGCGCAAATTAGACCGGATCATTAGAGCGCGCGCCTCGCGATCGCCCTTCTTAATCTTTGCGGCCAGTTCGATCTCCTGCTCCGGAGTCAACAGCGGGATTTGCCCGATCTCGCGCAGGTAAATCTTTATTCCGGTATCGCTATCTTCAGCAGCCATATAACTCTTTTTCATCAGTCATCTGGGGGGTTTTAATCGACAACTTCCCATAAATTATATTCGTCGATGCCTTGTCGATCACGGGTTCTAGCATCCTGGGAAGTATTTAACAAGGTTAAATATTCGAATTTGTGACACCCCTTGGACGGCCGTTGTTCAATCTTTTTTCTAGGGTTTCTACTGGCGTATAGATCGAAAACTGTCCGAGTGAGTCCTCATAGATTTGACCACAGTTTCCGCCATCCGTTGCATCTCACTTTAGAGGGGTATTTGGTACTTTCCCGCTCTTTGATTTTCTGCGACTCTGCCGCTACGATGCTGGCTAAGATTTACTCCGCCGCCGTTTATGGCGTGGATGCGTACGAAGTTGAGATCGAAGTCAACGGCGCAGGAGGCGACCCGAACATCGTTATCGTTGGACTACCGGATGCTGCGGTGAAGGAAAGCCGCGACCGCGTTACCACCGCCATTGCAAACAGCGGCTATTACTGGCCGCGTGGGCGCACCACGATCAATCTTGCGCCGGCCGACATCAAGAAGGAAGGACCGAGCTTCGATCTACCGATCGCGCTTGGAATGATCGCTGTGACCGAGGAATTGGATAGTTCGCCGTTCGAGAATTTCAGCTTCGTCGGCGAGCTCGCCTTGGACGGCTCAGTGCGCGCCGTGAAAGGCGTGCTGCCGGTCGCGCTCGAAGCGCGGCGTCGCGGTAAACGTGCGCTGTTTGTCCCCGAAGCAAACGCGCTTGAAGCCGCAATGGTCGAGAAGATCGACATCTACGGCGTGCAGAATTTGCGGCAGACGTTCGCCTTTTTGCGTGGCGAACTTGCGCTTCTGCCGACACGCGCAGATCTGAGCAAATTCTTCGCCACGCACCAAAGTTACGATGTCGATTTTAGCGACGTGAAAGGCCAGGGGCACGTGAAGCGTGCCATCGAAGTAGCCGTCGCCGGCGGTCACAACGTGTTGATGATCGGGCCGCCCGGCTCCGGCAAATCGATGCTTGCCAAGCGCATCCCGACCATCATTCCGCCGCTCACGCTCGAGGAGGCAATCGAGACGACGAAAATCCACAGCATCGCCGGCTTGCTCGACGCCGAACAATCGTTCGTTTCGATCCGACCGTTCCGCGCGCCCCATCACACCATCAGCGATATTGGCCTGCTCGGCGGCGGCACGTTTCCTAATCCTGGTGAAGTAAGCCTCGCACACAATGGCGTTCTTTTTCTCGACGAGCTGCCTGAGTTCAAAAGATCGGCGTTGGAAGTGATGCGCCAGCCGATTGAGGACGGAAAAGTTACCGTTTCGCGCGCCGCAGGCAGCGTGACTTTTCCATCCGAGTTCATGCTCGTCGCGGCGATGAATCCGTGCCCATGCGGCTATTTCGGCGATCTGAAACGCGAATGCCGTTGCGGCCCGGTGCAGGTGCAGCGGTACCGGCAGCGAATCTCCGGGCCATTGCTGGATCGGATCGATTTGCACATCGAAGTGCCTGCCGTCGAGTATCGCGACGTCGCCAGCGAACGCGCCGAGGAACCTTCCGCAGCCATCCGCGAGCGCGTAGTCCGCGCACGCAAGGGCCAGCAAGAACGCTTTCAGAACGACGCGAAAGTGAATTGTAACGCGCGCATGGCGACGCGTCAGCTGAAACAACACTGCAAGCTAAGCCAGGACTCGCAGGAACTGATTCGTGTCGCGATGAACGAACTGAACTTAAGCGCCCGCGCTTACGATCGCATCCTGAAAGTCTCGCGCACCATCGCCGATCTGGACGTCAAAACCGACATCTCACCCGAGCACGTCAGCGAAGCGATTCAGTATCGCACCTTCGATCGCACGTTGTGGGTATGATTGGATTACCGCGTCTACTCTCAGCTCGTTGCACTTCCCGCATTTCGACATGATGAATTCACATGATAACCTGCTCAGGTGGACAAGCTGACAACGGTGGTAACTGAGTGGGGCCAGGTTTCGATTCCAGCCGCTATTCGCAAGGAATTAGGATTAAAGACAGGGCAACCGCTTGTTTGGAAGAAAATTTCTGATCGAGAGTGTCTGGTGAAAATTCCAAAAAAAAGAAAGCCGGTGGGAGCGATGGCGATGCTCGGCTTTGCCGCCCGGTTTCGTGGCGGGAAGCCTCGGCGAACCGCGGAAGTGCTTGCTGAATTGCGCGAGGGAGAATCGTAGTGGCCTGGGTGGTCGATACTTCCCTACTGATCGACGTTGCGGAGCGCGATCCTCAGTTTGGCCAACTCTCGGCGCGGCTGCTCGACGCTCGGCGATCAGGGTTTTCTCATTGCCCCTGTTTCTTACATCGAGTTATCGCCGCTCTTCGATGGAGTCGAGGAGGCACAAAATGAATTTCTGGAAGGGATTGCCGTGGCTTGGACACATGGTTCGATCTGGCCAGATACCATGGCAGCGCATCGCGCCTGGTATCAGTACAATCCTCAAACGCAGGCGCGGCCGGACCAGGAAGCGACCAATTGCCGATATTTTCATCGGCGCTTTCGCATCTCGCTTCGATAGGCTACTGACGAGAAACGCAAAGGATTTTCGCGTTTTATTTCCGGAACTGCGCTTGGAAGAACCTTAACACGCGTTCAGGCCATTGCCGTCTCGATGGGAAGAATGACGTCTCACCCGGGAAGCGAGATTTTTTTGCGGCGGTGTTGGTCATCGTAATTCCGCCGTCGAACCGCTAATTTTCTTCCACGGTTCCGCGCGCCCGCCGAGGTGCTTGGCGAGAAATTCCTCCGCGCGGCCATAGAAATCGAACTGATTTTCAGGACGAGCGAAACCGTGGCCCTCGTCTGGATAGACGACGTAGGTGACTTCGCGTTTTGCTTTGCGCAATGCAGCAACCAGCGCCTCGGTGTTCGCCATTGTGACGCGCGGATCGTTTTTGCCCTGGCCGATGAGAAGCGGGGCCCGAATCGCATCGACATGATAAAGCGGCGAGATTTTTCGATTCCAAGCTTCGTCGTGATCGGCATCTCCCTCGCGCCGACGCCAACGCGCGATAATACTCGACCAGTATTTGGGGAAGGAACGGAGGCCCGTAGCTTCGTCGGCGGGTCCAAATTCATCAACGCCGCATGCGAAAAGGTCGGGTCGCATTTCCAACGCTCGCAACGTTGCGAAACCTCCCATCGATCCACCCATCGCCGCGATCCGTTTTGGATCAGCGATCCCTTGACCGATCGCCCAGCGCGCTGCATCAAAAAGGTCTTCCACCATCCCAAGTCCAACCTGAAGATTGCCGGCATTGAAAAACTTAATGCCAAAACCGGTCGAGCCGCGGTAATTCGCCTGTAGAACAGCATATCCGCGATTTGCGAGGAACTGCACCTCGGGATCGTAGCTGTCGTCATCGCGATCCCAAGGGCCGCCGTGAATAAGTAGAACCAAAGGCAGTTTCTTCGGGTCCACTCCGCGAGGAGTTGTAAGATAGCTGACCATCTCCAGTCCATCGCGCGTTTTGATGATGAGCGGACGTTTTGTCGCGAGTTGAAATTTGGAAAGATTGGGATTCTCATCGAAGAGCAGCGCCAGTTTTTTTGTCTGTCGGTTGAACGTGTAATACTTGCCCGGCGCATCGCTGCGCCGAACCGCGACGATCCAAATTCGATCGGCGTTATCCCGACTGACCAGATCGATAAAACCCGCCGCCTGCCGCCCGATCTCTTCGAAATCGGTCTTCAATTTTGGATCGACAAAAAACCAGTGCGGCGTCTCGTAATCGAACTCAACCGCTTGCAGCGCGTTTGTGATTGGATTGAAAATCACGTGCGGTTCGCTTCCAAGCCGACCCACATCCGTAAACGCAACATCGCAGTGCGGGTCCTCGGCGACGGTCCCGATCTCGTGGCCATCTTTAACATCCACACGAACCAATCGGCCTTTGTCGGAATGCAGTGCGGAGGCGATCAACAAGCTTTTACCGTCAGGACCGAAGCCGGCGACGAGAGAACCGTTCACGACTTGCCCGTCAAAGAGCGCTCGTTCGAACGGCATCACGACGAGGTCCCGCCATCGTTGCTCAAGCCCGTCGCGCACCCGGATAATTGTCTGACCAGTTTTTCCATCGAAAGCGGTCGCGGCACGAACGACGAAATCGTTGTCGGCCCTCCACGTGAGCACATCGCCGGGATTCCAAGCTTCCGGGATGACCGCACCGGCTTCGAGATCGACCCGGTACATTTCGAAAGCCGTTCGATCACGCAGGTTCGTGGCGACGAGAATTGCTCGGGGATGTCGCGAGTCGGTCAGAACATTTTGCGCGCGCACGCCGCGGAACGGGGTGAGATCACGCACGTTGCCACTCGTTAGGTCAACCGAGAAAAGGTGCGGAATCTCGTCGCCGGCATTGTCGTGAAGATAGATGATGTATTTCCCATCTCCGGCCCAGGCGTACCATTCAATCGGATCGCCGGTTTCGTTCGTCACGCAATGCGCGTTCCGGCCGTCGAGCGCGCTCGTCCAAACATTGAGGACATTGTTCTTGTCCGGCGCGAGCCAACTTAACTGCGAACCGTCGGGGGAGATTTTCGGATCCGCGCGCTCCGGATTGCCAAAAAGGAGTTCGCGCGGAATGAGCGCGGGCGGTTCTGCTTCAACCGTGAAAGCATGAACTGCTACAGCTGTCGCGAGAAAAAATTTCATCATGCGAGTGGTTTCCTACCTGAGCTTTGATAACTCAATTGCCACGCGAGCGACGCCGTAGAACAAGAGCACTGCCCCGACGGGCACGAGCCAGACGCTCAATCCTGGATCGCCATCGTAGATGACAATTCCGCCCAGAAAGAAACCCGCCGGTAAAAGGAGCGCAGCCCAAATTAAGGCGAAAGAGACCGATGGCCGAAGCGTGAAGCGCTCCACCATTCGCGCCGTCAAACCAGCGGCGATGTTCACGAGCGCGAGCAGCGTTCCATGCGCATGCGCGAGCGTGAACATGAGCCGGCGCGTTTCGTTTCCCACATCGACATACCAGCCGATCTTGAAACCATGCAGCGCTTCGAGAGTGGCGCCGACGCACAAAAAGACCAGAAGCGACCACCAGCCGAAGCGCAAATTGGGGTCGGCCCGCTGCGCGCCGGGCGGCGCTTGTTTGGATGGGCGCTTCATTCCGCGAGAAAAATTGGTTTCTCGTCACGCTCGCTCCGCAATCGCTGGAAAACATCTTTTCGGAAATGGCCGTCCGAATCGATTGCGGTCTCCGGCTGATAGACTGCATTCACATTGCGCACTTCGCGCTGCCATTTTTCGTAAGCGCGCGTCGCCGCTTCGCCCAGCGCACGATCAGGCGCGGTGTAGGTGAATGGATAGTCAGAGAACCCGGGCAGGGTTTGAAGCGATTTCCACGCATCAAAACGCACCGCAGCGTAGGAATCGGTCAAGGTGTAGATCAGGTAAGGATACAGCCAGCCGCGTCCGGCGGTTTTTTGCGCGCTCTCCCAGCCCATGCCCCAGGCAATCAGAGCGCGCTGACCGGCATCACCTTTCAAAATCCACTGCACGGCAGCCGCAATGTTGCGATCGTCTTCGGAAAGTTCGGGCACGGGTTGGTTATACCATGCGTGCAGATTCTGCGCAGCCCACGCGAGCGTTTGATCGAGATGGCAAAGATTGCACGCATTCGGCCGCCCGTAGGCGATGCTTTCCTGCACGCTTG
>QHOF01000145.1:0-273 GCA_003219335.1 Verrucomicrobiota bacterium
TGCCAGGGCGGAAACAATCAGGAAAAGGATTACGCCAAGAGAAATGACAATGTTCTGGCGAATGATCGAGCGCGCGCGCCGGCTCAGACCGAAAGCTTCTTCGACATTCTCAATGCGCCGTTTCGATCGAGGCATCGCGCAAACCGGACTCTCCCGCGCTCGCTATGCGGGCCCTCGGCCAGAGCGCAGCAATCCCCGGCCGGTCGGCGTTGTCCCAAAATCATAATGCGAGTGTTGTGAAACGATTGTTTGCGCTTCTTCTTTTCGCCCTCT
>QHOF01000145.1:297-6513 GCA_003219335.1 Verrucomicrobiota bacterium
TTCCTGGAGTGGTCTTCGCGGGGGTATTGTCGAAGATGTTTCGCCGCAGCGCGGAAGAATCGGTGAAACCAATTAGCTGGATCGATGAGAGGGGACGCACCCGACGGTTATCCGAATTCGCGCGCGCGAAAACATTCCACTGGCCTGGTTTGTTTGGACTTCCGGTCAACCAAACATCGATTCGCTTCTCGAATCGATCGGTTTTCAATATGGCCGGGCCGGAACAGAGTTTGCCCACGCAAATCTTTTGGCCCTTCTCGATTCCAAACTACGCATCGCGAAATGGATTTACGGAACCGGCTACTTGGGTCACGATGTCGATCTTGCGTTGAAAGTCGCCTCGGGTGAGAGCGACTGGGTCGGCCAGCTGTATGCGCTGTTGCTCTTTGCAGGCTCGCTTCTGTGCGTTGCTCTCGTTTACTACTTGTTGCAACTCAACGTGCTGAGCCGAGCCGCCCGCGAAGCTGCCGGGGATTAATCAGGACGGAGCTGGCTTGATCCGTTTCTACGCTGTCAGACCTTCGTATGTTTCGCCGACGATGTGGTCAACCACAGCTTTCATGTCCTGCGCGCGTTCCCAGACGGCGAGCTGGCGATCTGCACCGGTGCCCTCGCGGATGATTCGTTCGATATGCGCCATTTCTTTTTCGGTCCCAAGTTCTTTTGCCTCGGTCGAAACGAAATCGAGCAGCTCGTGTAACAGACTTCGCGTGTCAACCTCGGCTTCCTTGCCGAAATCGATTAGTTTCCCATCGATGCCGTAGCGCGAGGCGCGCCACCTGTTTTCATCAAGGAGCCGTCGGCGATAAACGCGGAAGGTAATGTTCTGGTGAAGCAGCTTGTGCAGCTTCGCAATCACCGCCTGTATCAACGCTGCAATGGCGAGTGTGTCGTCCACGCGCGATTGCGCATCGCACACGCGCACCTCGAGCGTGTCGAAGAACGGGTGCAACCGGATGTCCCACCAGATTTTTTTGGCGTTATCGATGCAAGCGGTTTTCACCAGCAACTTGCAATAATCTTCATACTCGGAGAGGGACTCGAACGAATCGGGGATGCCGGTGCGTGGAAAGCGCTCGAACACTTTCAGCCGATAACCTTTTAGCCCGGTGTTGTGCCCGACCCAGAACGGTGAGTTGACCGAAAGCGCGTAGATGTGCGGCAGAAAATAACGGGCTTGATTCATCACGTGAATGGCCGTTTCGCGATTCGGAATGCCGACGTGCACGTGCAATCCGAAAATCAGGTTGGCGCGCGCGAGTTGCTGCATGTCTTTGACGATTTCGCGATAACGCTCGCCTTGAGTGATGAGTTGATCGCGCCAGTGGGAAAACGGATGCGTGCCGACCGAAGCGATCTTTAAGCCCGCTTTGCCGGCGAGTTCCGCGAGCCTGCTGCGCAGCTCAACAACATGTTCGCGGGCATCTACGATCGACTGGCAAATTTCCGTGCCGAGCTCCACCACGGACTGGTGCATCTCCGGCTTGATTTGCTCTTTGAGCACGACCTTGCCGCCTTCGAGGATTTCCTGAATGTGCGAACGCAGCTCGCGGGTCTCCGGATCGATAATGGCGAACTCCTCTTCAATGCCGAGCGTAAATGTGTGTTCCTTCGCGCTCATGACGGGGGCGAAATGTTCCTCAAAAACAGTGCGCTGTCATCCCGAGTCGCGAAGACGACGAGGGACCTTACATAACTTGATCGAGCACACTGAGTACACGGCGTGGCAGGTTTTCTTTTGTGAGGTAGTTGCTCCGCCCGGGATGACAGCGGGCGAGTGATTGTCGATGTTACACGAGGTCGCGTTTCGTCACAGCGGCTTGCAGGAATTTACTCCAGCTTAAATTGTCGCGGCCGGGGACGTGTTCGCGCGCTTTGCGGATTGCCATTTCTGAAATCGCTTCGACAACCCATTCGAAATTGGCCTCGCCGATCCAGGCCGCTTCGCAATCGGGCGCAGGGATGCAAAAATCGATCGCGTACGGCACGCCGTCGCGCACGGCGAACTCCACGGTGTTCAAGTCGTAGCCGAGGTACTGATTTAGTCGCAGCACGCCTTCGTGGACCTTTTCCAAAATCTCTTTCGGCGCGTGCCACTCGGTTTGGTAACGCAGATGAAACGGATGGCGCGGCTCATACGGCATGATGCGGACGTGACGCTGATCAATCGAATAGCAGCGGAAGTACATCTCGAACTTCACTTCCTCCTGAAGCATCATCACCAGTTGTCCGCTGTCATTGTAGGCACGGAAGAATTCGTCCCGATTGTGTAATCGATAAACGTTCTTCCACCCACCGCCGGCGAACGGTTTGAAGAACGCTGGCCAACCGACATAATTGAACATCGCTTCCCAATCGAGCGGGTAGCCGAGATTGCGAAACGATTTGTCGTTCGTGTCCGGCGGCGGCTGGTTCGATGGAAGCAACACTGTGCGGGGAACGGCCACGCCGATCTTTGTTGCCAGCGCGTTGTTGAAGAATTTGTCGTCGGCGCTCCACCAGAATGGATTGTTCACCACCGCCGTGCCTGTGAGCGCAGCGTTCTTGAGCCAGGCGCGATAGAACGGCACGTCTTGCGAGATGCGATCGATCACCACGTGGTAACCGCACGGCTCGCCCTGGATCACTTTGTCGATCCGGACAAATTCCACCACGATCTCTTTGCCGCCGGTCCTTTGATTCACCCGCTCGACAAACGCCAGCGGAAAGCTGTGCTCCTGACCAAAAAGGATTCCGATTTTTTTCATAACCAGTTCTTTGTCATTTCGAGCGAAGCCGGAGGCGAAGTCGAGAAATCTCTGGATATTTCACGAAAGAGTTCTCATCGCGGGGCATCGCTCAGACCGAACAATCGGAGATTCCTCGGCTGCGTTTCGCTCCGCGAAACTCCGCTCGGAATGACAAATGGATGGTTCGAGATAAGATAGGCCATGGTCAAGAAATTACTGCACACGCGCTACCGCGTACACGACTTGGAGAAAACGGTTTCTTTCTACAAAGATGTCCTGGGACTCCAGGAGCTTCGGCGTCAAACCTCAGGACGCGGCTCGCAGCTTGTGTTTTTGAAAGCGCCGGGCAGCGACGAGGAAATTGAGCTCTGCAAATTCGATCAGAGCGGGCCGGTAGTCGTCGGCCCCGATCTGACGCATCTCGCTTTTGAAGTTGACGACCTTGATAAGTTCGCCAAGCACGCTGAGGCCAAAGGGTATCCGCTTTCGGACGGGCCGCATTCGATTAACGGTGGTAGAATTGCCTTCATCGATGCACCAGAAGGCTATGAGATCGAGCTGATCGAGCGCCGGGCGAAATCGTAGCGCCGGTCATCCCGCGCGGAGCGAGGAATTTCACAGTCGGAGCGGTCACGCAGACTACGATGCGTGATCAACAATTCTTTCAGACATCTTTCTCCCGTGATTGCGGGATCAGGATGACATCGGGGATGGAGTGCCGCTACTTGCGCGCATAGAAGTTTTGTCTCTAATTCTGACGCCATGATGTGGCGCAAGCGAATTTTCTTCCTTTGCGCATTGTTCTCGGTGTTCGCGCTGAGCGCGTCGAGTCAGGATGCTGCTGATTTCGAGACAGTGCGGCCGAGCGGCGTTGCCGGGCCGGTTCGGAAAGCCAAGGCTGTTACAGCAAAAGAAAGTGCCGATGCGGATGCCGATACAGAGTCCTCCGCTCCCAAAACAAAGAAGTCAAAATCAACTCACGCTCGCTCGCACCGGGCGCGCACCAAATCGAAAGAAACGCCCGAACCGCCAACTGAATACACGCCCGAAGGAATACCCAAGACTACTGCAGCCTCGGTCATCGTGGTGGACGCGAACAACGGCAGGATTTTGTATGAAAAAAACGCGGACCAGGTACGAGTGCCGGCGAGTACACAAAAATTGCTGACGGCCTTGATTGTGGCGGAGACCGGTTTTCTGGATCGGCCGGTCACGGTGCAATCCGTCGATACGATGTGCGAGCCGGTGAAGCTGGGAATCAAGCCCGGTGAGATTTATCAGCGCATGGATCTTTTGCGGGCGTTGCTGGTGAAAAGCCCTAATGATGTCGCACGATGTCTGGCGCGGGACAATGCCGGGAGCATCGAGGCGTTTGCGGAGGTCATGAACAGACGCGCTCAGCAGCTTGGAGCTGTGCACTCGCACTTTGTGAATCCAAATGGCTTGCCGGTGCCTGGGCAGTATTCAAGCGCACGCGACCTGGCGCTCATCGCGCGCGCTGCTTACGCGAATCCCACGATCCGATCCATTGTTTGCCTTCCACAGCTTGTTTTTCGATATGCCAGCGGTCGCACACGCGAGCTTGAAAACACGAACAAGCTTCTGAAGCGGCTCCCCTACTGCAACGGGATGAAGACCGGTTATACCGACGCCGCAGGCAAATGTTTGATCGCAAGCGGCGCACGTCCCGGTAGAGATGTGATCGTGGTTGTTCTGGGCGACAACTCGAGCCACGTGTGGCGCGACGCATCAGCGCTGCTTTCCTGGGGCCTGTGGATGTAACGCCCCTGGCGACGAAAGCTTTCAGGGCTGGAGCCGACGACGGGATTCGAACCCGTGACCTGCGGTCTACGAAACCGCTGCTCTACCGGCTGAGCTACGTCGGCGCAAAGCGCGCAAACATTACATTCGCCAGCGCTTGACACAAGCGCCGCTACAACGCCTCAGCGTCTCGGCAGCACAAATGTCTCGCCGATTTCCCACAGCGCTATGCGTTCGGGGGTTTTACTCAGCGCGGTTTCGAAGCGCTCGATGGGCTCGCGAAACGGTTCAAAGCTGAGCCGAAAGGTTTGATGATGAACGGGCATAATAAATCGCGCGCCAGCGGTATTCGCCATTTCAACCGCCTGCTCGGGCGTGCAATGCGAGCGAATCCACGGGTTGTAAGCGCCAATCGACATAATGGCGAGATCAATCGGTCCGTGTCGTCGCAGTTCTGCGAAACTGTCGGTCATTGCAGTGTCGCCGGCAAAAATGATCCTGCGACTTCCGCGCGCGCGGCACTCGATCAAATACCCGTTGTAACCGCGATGCGTGTCGCGCCGGGTGCGCGCGCCCCAGTGTTTGACAGGGAACGCAGTGATTTCGATCTCGCGGGCAGAACTTTTCACACTCTTGCCTTCGCCCCAATCGAGTTCGTCGATGTCACGAAACCGTGTTCGTTTCAATAAATCGCTCGTGGCGCGCGCGGTGATCACCCTCGTTTTCTCGTCAAAACAATGCAGTGTTCGCAGATCGAGATGATCAAAATGCGCATGCGAAAGAAGGATGAGATCAATCTTTGGCAGCTCGCCGATGGTGAGTGCGGGCGCGGTCAATCGTTTCGGGCCGATGGTGAATCCTGGCAACCGAATTCCGATGCGCGGAAAGAGCACGGGATCGGTGAGAATTGTGACGCCGAAAAGGTTGATGAGTACCGTCGCGTGCCCAAGCCACGCCAGCGTGACCTGCGCGTCGCTCCACTTTGCAGGCTCGGGCTTGGCATGGGCCGGAGCGATGGGGCGCCAGCTTTCAACGGTCCACTCACGGAAAAGATGACCGAGCCAGCGCCGCACCCGCGAACTGCGCAGCGGTGGTTGCTCCGGTGCCTGCATGCGACAACGTAACACAGCCATCGTGGCTGTTCGGTCCAGCGGGCATCTTGCCCGCAGCGGCGGCAGGCTGGGAAGTCCGCCACCGGACGGATTCACCGCGCCGAACCTGCTCGACAAGTCAGGCAAGATGCCTTGAGTTACGTCAATCGGCTACCAAACAAACCTTTAATAGCTTTCCAGAGCGTGCGACCCGGCTTAGGCGGGCCTGCGCGCGCGACGAGCACTGGAACATTGGCGCGGTTCAAAATGCTGCGGGTTAAATCCCCCATGATGTAGTGACGAAGCAGTCCCCGCGCCTGTGAGGTGCCGGTCACGATCAAATCGTAATCGCCCGCGCGCACTTCTTCGAAAACCTGATCGATCACGATCCCGTGCCGGAGACGCACTTCGGCCGAAACACCAAGCCGGTCGAGTTCTCTTTTTTGCCGGCGCAAGTTTGTCCCCAGCTCGGATTTTGATTCGAGCAGCTGAGCGACGTCTTCTTCCAAGAGGACCAGGTCGGCGTACATGGCCGGCGGCTCAGCCATCACATGCAGTAACGTGACCGACGCGCCGACAGCCGCGGCCAACCTGCCGGTGAATTGGACCGCATGCTCGATAAATTCTTTTCCGCC
>QHOF01000559.1 GCA_003219335.1 Verrucomicrobiota bacterium
TTTGCCGATCAGTGACACGATATCAGCACTACTGAAATTGGCTTGCTCTGAAGACGGTGCCAATCGGCTGGCAACTGCCAACCCGTTAGCACCATCGAATGCGGCATCGAGCCCGAGCCAGCGCGCGGCGAATACTCGCAGGAAATGCCCGCTGGAGAAAAGCAGCACGTCACCTTTGACACCGCGCGTGCGTTTCACCGCGCGGTCCGCCCGCGTGCCAACCTCTTTTGGCGATTCCCCTCCGGGACAGCCGTCGCGAAACAGTTGCCAGTCTGGACGCTCCGCGTGGATCTCAGCCGTGCGGCGGCCCTCATAATCGCCGTAGTCCCACTCGTGCAAATCGCGATCAACTTCGGCTACCGCCCCGAAACCGGCCAGTTCGCAAGTTCGCACAGCTCGCTGCAACGGGCTGGTAAACACCTTGGCGAAAGCCACTCCGCTTAGCCGATGTCCGAGCTGGCGGGCGTTACGTTCGCCGCGCTCAGTCAGCGGCAGATCGGTAAGTCCCGTGTGTTGGCCCGATAGGCTCCACGCCGTCTCACCGTGTCTGGCCAGGTAAATGATCGGAAGCACTAGTCCGTGAAGTGCCTCATGGTTCCCTTGAACCGCGCCTCTCTCGACGCGGATCGCATTAGGTCGATCTCGAAGCCGTCGCACTCGCGTCCTTTATGTTTGTTGATGTTTCGTGGGTCAGTGACTCTTCTGAAGATGCGCCTCCAAGGAACCACGTGTCGCGGCTGGCGCGCATCGGGAATCCGGCGGCCATCTTCCCAGAGTTCAAAATGTGGAACCGACATTTCGCGTCCGATGTCTTTCATGGTTGTGCCGGATTGATCGTATGCGAAAAATAGTTGTTGGCAACGATCGTGCCAGACGGATTGATGTCCGGTACTCTCTGGAGGTTGGCGAAATCAGGAGAGTTTTAGATTTTATGATTTGGTTGGAGAGGGATGGTGACGAGTAAACCAGACTACTCCTCGTCAGGTGACGAAATCTCGACTCTCGCTTACCGAACGGCTCCAAGCCGATTAACCTGCATGAAGCAAAACCTTGAACTACATTGATCCAACAAACCGCGTGATAAAATCTACTCATGGCGTCGTTTCTCGCTCAATCCATTCGCGGATATATGCCGGGCAATTCGCGAGCGTGATGCCTTTCGCTTCGCAACTGGCTAGAAAGCTCACTACGTCGCGATCCACGAGTCTCACCTCGTTCAAATCCAGAACTAGGCTATGATCACCCGCTTCGGATCCCAGGAGTTTTTGCAATTCGGCCACGCTTGTCGCCTCAATTCGTCCGCTCAGAGTAAAGACAACGAGTTTCCCATTCGCCGATCTTTGAATCTTAAACATCGATTTGGGCGTTCAGCGCATGCTTGAGAAGTGCAAGACGAACACCAATCATAAGCGATTGAAAGAATTGGAATCAGTGGGCGACAAGATGCCGACTTTTCGGAAATT
>QHOF01000141.1:0-6093 GCA_003219335.1 Verrucomicrobiota bacterium
TGGTCGCGTGGCTCTCCATCTCCTTCAGCACAAACTCGACATCTGCTTGCGCGACTACGTGCTGTTCATCTACGTCTATGATGCGCGATCTTTGCCGAAATTTTCCAGCGCCACTGCACCAACGCGCCCAAATGCACAGCCGCATGTAATTAATCGGCAGCGATGGCGCCGGGATCACACTGAGCACGCCCACCAGTGTCTGCATCCCATTGACTTCGCAGCGGACGTCCTCGCAAAGAACGGCGCTTTGCAAATCGGGAAGAATCACGTCCGTTCCCATCGCTAATCAATCACATCAGGCCGCGCACCAGTAGCATCAGTAATCCAATGCTGAGCACAATCCGGTAAAGAGCAAACGGCGCAAATCCGCGCGCGCGCACCCAGTTCATAAACCATGCGTCCACTGCCAGCGCCACGAAAAATGAAACCACAAATCCGATCGCGAGCACGATCCATTCATGAGGATTCATGATCAGCGGCGCAATATTCACCTCCGCATGACGCGGCATCACGGTTTTTAGAAAATCATATCCGGTGGCCACAAGCATCGTCGGCATCGAAAGGAAAAAAGAAAATTCAAGCGCGGCCGGACGCGACATGCCGGCGATCTCTCCTGCGGCAATGGTGGACATCGAGCGCGAAGTGCCGGGAAAAACAGCGGAAAGAATTTGCGCCGCGCCGATCCAGACCGCCTGCGGCAGGGTCATCTCTTCCATGTGCGTAGTGCGCGATCGCCGAAAAACGGCATCAACGATCCACATGATGATTCCCCCGATGAGGAGCGCCAGCGCCATAACCCAGAGATTCTCCAGGTTTTTGCCGATCTGTTTCGTTAAGAGCCACGCTGGAACCGCGGTCACAACAAACGCAATGAGCGTGAGACTCAGCGGATGCGTAAAGATGTTGCGGTTGCCGCGTTCGCCTCTCGGGAACGTGCGAAGGAACTTGAGGATGCGCTCTCGAAAATAAACCGGCAACGCCAGAATGGCGCCGAGTTGGATAACGATCGTGTACATTTTCCAAAACCCGTCTTGAAGATTGATATGCAGCAGCCCTTCGCAGATGCGTAAATGCGCGGTCGAGCTTACAGGGAGAAATTCGGTCAGTCCTTCGACGACTCCGAGAAAGAGCGACAGCAAATAATCGTGCACAGGTTAGCGTTGAAGCGTTGAAGCGTTGAAGAGACTAAGCTGACGTCTGACTTCTGACCTCTGACTCAAAGCGCCTCCATTCCGCGCTCACCCGTCCGGATGCGCACTGCTTCTTCCACTTCGGTTACAAAGATTTTGCCATCGCCAATTTTTCCCGTCTTCGCCGATTCAAGAATTGCTTCTACAGCTCGCTGTGCGCGGTCGTCCGCGATCACGATCTCAAATTTAACTTTTGGAAGAAAATCCACCGTGTACTCGGTACCACGATAAATTTCGCTGTGCCCCTTCTGCCGGCCAAATCCTTTCACCTCGCTGAGAGTCATTCCTTCCACGCCTGCGGCCATCAGCGCTTCTCTCACAGGCTCGGATTTGAACGGCTTCACGACGGCCTCGATCTTCTTCATCGCGCCCAAACTAAAACCGGCGTCCCAAATGGCAAGCCGTGCTTCCTTTCGGCATTAGATTTTGCGTCCGAATTTTTTTTCCAATTCGGCCAGCGAAATCTGGATCATGGTTGGCCGGCCATGTGGACAGCAATAGGGCAAGTCGCAATCGAGCAAATCGCGAATCAGTTTTTCTACTTCAGGGTAACGCAATGGATCATTGGCTTTGACGGCGTGACGGCAAACGCTCTTGGCGATCATCTCTTCACCGAGTCGCATGGCTGAAGCGCTGTTGGCTGCGCTTTTTAGATCATCAATCACTTTGCGCATGAATTGCGCCGGCTCTGACACATTCAAAAAACTGGGGAGACTGTCGATCTTGAACGTGTCCGGTCCGAAGCTCTCGATTCCGATTCCCATCCTTTGCAGGACGGATAAGTTACTCTCGATCCAGTCGGCATCGCGCGGCGGCACATCAAATGTCTGCGGGAGGAGCAGTTTTTGCGTTGGGACCCCCTGCTCTTCCATTCGTCGCCGCAATTCTTCGAAGAGAATCCGCTCGTGCGCGGCGTGCTGATCAACCAGGACAAGACCGTCCGCATTTTCCATCAGCACATACAGCTTGCTTAGCACGCCGATGATTTGGAATTGCTGACCCTCAGCTTTGGTTGTGTGCCGTTGCAGGGTTGGCGAATCGGAGCGTGAGGCTGGCAGGCGAGGCGCCTGCCCTACAATCTGGGATGGCGTTACCCTGCCGGGGTCATCCGCCTTCGCCGAGGTTACGGCGGACAAGCCGACCCCGGCTACAGTTGTACCAAAGTGGGGTAACTCACGATGCGATTCCTCGGGAGTGGATACCTCGGGTCGTAGTCTCAGGTCGGGAGCCGTTTTTGCGGAAATAGCGGCGGGCAAATTCACCGGCGCGCGAAATTTTTCCTGCCACGCGGCCCGGCCGCCTTTCAATGTCTGTTGAATGCAGCGAACGACCGCTTCACGCACGCCGTTCGGATCGCGGAAACGCACTTCGCGCTTTGCCGGGTGAACATTTACATCCACCGCCGCGGGATCGAGCTCAAGAAAAAGAAACGTAACCGGATACTGCCCTTTCATGAGAGCGGTATGGTAGCCTTCGCGGAGACCGGCTGTGATGAGGCTGCTTTCAATCGCCCGGCCGTTTACAAAAACGAGCTGTTGCGTCCGCGCTTGCCGGCTCAGGCCTGCCTGCCCGATAAAGCCGCTGATTTGAATCTTGTGCGAAGCAGTGCCGCTTACCTCAACGAGGCGCTGCAACAGCTCAACGCCATACAAATCTCGGATACGATCACTGAGCGTTGCCGCGGCTGGTAACTGAAATAACATGCGGTCGTCTCGCAACAAGGAGAAGCCGATCTGAGGATGGCTGATGGCTTGCAAATGAATCTGGTGCTCGATGTTGCGGCTCTCGGTGTTTTCAGAACGAAGAAATTTGCGACGCGCGGGCAGGTTATAAAAAAGCGAGCGCACCTCGACTTGCGTTCCAGGAGCTTCACCCCCATCGCGCACAACTTCGAGCTTGCCGCCATTGACAATGATCTCGGTTCCTGCGAGAGCGCGCGCCTCGCGTGTGGTCAGGCGGAATCGCGACACGCTGGCGATGCTTGGCAGGGCTTCGCCCCGAAATCCCAGCGTGGCGACTGCTTGAAGATCGGCAGCAGAGCGAATCTTGCTGGTGGCATGTCGCTCCAGCGAAAGCAGCCCGTCATCGCGATCCATGCCGCAGCCGTCATCGATTACCCGAACGATGGAAATTCCCCCGCGACGAATCATGATGTCGATTTTGCGGGCGCCTGCGTCGATGCTGTTTTCGATCAGCTCCTTCGCCACTGAGGCGGGGCGTTCCACCACTTCGCCGGCCGCCACCTGGCTGGCCACAGTCTCTGGCAACAATCGAATCCGGCCCATTTTGTATTTGAGATTGTAGATTCCAGATTGCCGATTGCGAAGAAAAACAGAGCACAATCGTAGGCGTCTTGCTGGCAGCTTGAACACGAGAACTCCGCTGAGGACAGCGGACACTACAGCCTTTGCCCGCGTGCTGTAGCGTGCGCTGTCTCAGCGCATATCTTCGCGCGGGAATTTGCGGACTCCAATGTGTTCGAGCCAGCGACACCGCTCGTCGCGCGTTTTGACTTGGATACGCGGCAGCCGTATTTTCTCACAGCATGATTAACGTCACGGACAACGCTGTTCGACAGCTTCACAGCTTGCTTTCACAGCGCACGGAAAATTCGCGCAAAGGCCTGCGGGTGCAGGTCGCGAAGGGCGGCTGCTCAGGTCTGCATTATGAAATGACGCTCGACGAAAGAAAAGACGGCGACGCAGTAGTGGAGCGCGATGGGATGCAATTTTTTATCGATGACGACAGCGTCCCCTACCTGCGTGGCGCGACCCTGGATTTCAGCGGCGGTTTGACCGGCGCCGGTTTTCGAATCGTTAATCCAAACGCGTCGCGCACATGCGGATGCGGCTCGTCGTTTGAAGCACCGCAGTCAGCTTGAAACCGGAGAATCTTCGCACGCTGGACTGATGGACTATGGAACTTATCCGTACGAGGAGCCGTATGTCCGACCACGGCGGCGCATCAATTATTTTGCCTGGACAGTTGCGATTTTGCTGTTGACCGGCTTTGCGCTGGCGGCGTGGCTGGGCAGTTTTTATATCTTCGATCAACCGGAACGGCCTGACAGCTACCGGATCTTACAAAGGCTGCACAAGATTGAACCGCCGAAGCGTTTCGAGCTGACCGCCGCGCCGACAGGCGAATTTCTAAACCCACAACAGCTGTACGAGCGCTATGTAGGGATGGGCGCTGCCGAACTTGCCCGGGCGAACGCTGAACTGGTCCGCAATTACATTCGAAATTATCAACAGGTGCGCGGCTTAGTGCCCTATGTCGTGGGGCGCTACAGCATCATTGCCACGCGCGAGCTCGGCCCAGGGGATGTGTTTACCTCCGGCGTGGTGGCGCTGACAACGGCCATCGACAACGGCGAGCTGCTCATGGAGCATATTTATCCTGCGCCTCCGGAAGCCCTGCCTTTGATGAAACAGACGCTGACGGTTGGATTGGAGGTCAAACTGGAGCGCACACACGACATTTCTGCCGTGATTCACGCAGAGCGATTGGCTGATGGCCGGATCATGATTACGGCTGTTCCGCTGCTTTACGGAAGCTACACGGTCACGCGTGGTCTGGGCACATTTCGTCTTGAGCCGCCGCTTGCTCTGAACCTGTCCGCAGGATGGCCGTTGTTTAAAACAGCGGAACGCGGTGCTATTGAGCGACACCTGGCCGATTACCGGGAAAAGATGGCAACAGCCCAGGCCGGTCAGGTCTCCATACCTGGGGTGAGCCAAAGCGCGACTCCGCCGCCTGCCCAGAACCAGTTGATGCGGGTGGAACAAGCCAAACCTGTCGAACCATCTGCCGTGCCGCCACGAGCGCTGGCAAAGAACGAGAAGCTCGCCAAGCCCACGCCGTTGCCCAAAGGTAGAAAAGGCAAAAAGCAAAAACTCGAATCTCCAGTGCCGGCATCGACTCCTGCACAGCCAGTCCTCGCTCAGAAGCAAGCCGCGCCGACTCCGACGCCTTTTGCGGTTGCGTCGGCGCCTAGCCCGCCAAAACTTCCGAATCTCCCTGCTGCAACGCCGGCACCAGTCTCAAAACCTGCGGGCGCCGAACCTCCAGCCGTCGCCCAGGCTTTGTCTGTTCCAACCGCTACGCCAGTACCCGTTCTCCCGGCCCAGCCCGCTCCAGCCGAGGGTTCCAATGTAGCGCTGGCATCGAACGCAGGCGGCGGCACTTGGAAAACATTTCCACCCGGCAAGATGCCGCTCGGACGGCTTATCGGGACAGGCGATCTGCGAGACGTCGCCGAGCACGGACTCGCCGGCGAACGCGTCTATTTGAAGGGACAATTCGTAGTGAATTTTTCCGATGCGAACAAGGCGGTGCTGCGTCCACGCGCAAAACTGACGGACAAAGTGCTGCACTTCGGCGGCGGTTCATCTACGCGCATCATTGTGGAATTTCCGCGCGGGTACACTCCTCCACCCCAAGGCGCGATGGTAAGCCGGGATGAAATGCGGCCTTACGAAATCACCGAAGTGCGCAAAGACGACGATGGACAGCTGAACGTTTTTGTGCGTGAGATCATGCAACCGAATTAACGGATGCGTGTAGAAATCCCATAGTTGTGCAAGGCCGTCCGGCTGGTGCGGCGCGCCCGGCGGTCGCGCCCTACCAGATTTTGTCTTTCTCTCGCTTTCTCCAAAACGAATCTCTAATTGTCTTGTTTTTTGCAAAGGAACTACCTGCAAGAATTTGAAAAACTCATCGCCCCAGCTCAGCGATTCCGTCTGGGGCCCGCCATTGCTGATTCTCCTCTTGGGCACCCACATTTTTCTCACGTTCCGCCTTCGCTTCATCCAACGATATCTCGGGAAGGCGATCAAACTCTCCGTTCAGAAGTCGGCCGAAGGACGCGGTGACATCAGTCAATTCGGGGCACTGACGACTG
>QHOF01000141.1:6158-9014 GCA_003219335.1 Verrucomicrobiota bacterium
GCTCGGGAGCTGTGCTGTAGATGTGGCTGACAGGAGTGTTTGGCGTCGCCACTAAATATTCCGAAGCACTGCTCTCCGTGAAATACCGCATCAAAACGGAAAGGGGACGAATGGCAGGCGGGCCGATGTATGTGCTGGAGCGCGGCATGAAACAGAAATGGCTTGGAGTCATCTTCGCCATCCTCACCGCCGTCTCCGCGTTCGGCATTGAGAATATGGTGCAGGCAAATTCCATTTCTTCGATGGTGAACGAAACATTCCGCATCACTCCATGGCGCACAGGCATCGTGATGGCTGTGCTAACAGCCTTCGTGATTCTCGGCGGAATTAAGTCGATAGCGAGGGTCTCCGAAGGGCTCGTGCCGTTCATGGCAATTTTTTATGTGGGCGGGTGCATCGTCCTGTTGGTGATAAATGCTTCGACGATCCCGGCAACGCTCCAGCTTATTTTCCAAAGCGCCTTCGCCGGCCAGTCCATGCTGGGAGGTTTTGCCGGCGCCACCATGAAGGAAGCCATCCGATTCGGCGTGGCGCGCGGGCTTTTTTCAAACGAATCCGGGCTGGGCAGCGCGCCGATTGTCGCCGCCGCTGCACAAACAAAAAACCCCGTCCGCCAGGCGCCGGTTTCTTCGACCGGAACCTTTTGGGACACGGTGATCATTTGTGCGATTACCGGACTTGTATTGGTCAACTCCGGGGAATGGACGAAAGGCCTCAAAGGGGCGGCGCTCACCAAGGCCGCATTTTCCGACATTCACGTCATCGGCCCAATCATCCTGACCCTGGGTTTGTTGACATTTGTTTTCTCCACGATTCTTGGATGGGCGTACTACGAGGAAAAAGCCGCCGAATACCTGCTCGGGCCGAAGGTGATTACTCGCTACCGCTGGCTGTGGGTCTGCGCGGTCCTGGTTGGCTCCATCCTTTCTCTGCCGACGCTGTGGTCGTTTGCAGATGTCACCAACGGTCTCATGGCCATTCCCAATCTTATTTCTCTCATCGTGCTTAGCGGAGTCATTGTCGCGGAAACACGCCAGTATCTGTGGAACGACAATTTGGATGCAACAGCCCCGGCGGCGCCTATAAGTGAGCTTCCCACGTCTCCGGCGGCTGATGCGTCACCAGGCGTATAGCTGCGCAGCCTACTCAGTGCGCGACCGGAGAATCACTTTGCCGTCGCGCACTTCGATCGTGCCGATGTTATGAGTGGCTTGAAAATCGGCGAGATAATCGCGTAATCGCCTCGAACGGTATTTCCAATTTAACAGATCACGCGGCACTTGTTCTCCGTTCACAACGATCCTGTCCAGCTGCGGATTATCCAGCGATTGCGCGCCTTTGAATTCGAGCGTGATATCGCCGTTAAAATAATAACCCGGCCGGCCGAGAAGTTCTCCAAGGGGAACACTCGTCTGGAGACGGAGCTGATTGCCCTCGATCGACACGAGGACTTTGCCGCGCGCTTCGCGGTTCTTGGCGATCAAACTGTTGATGTCATCCGCTGTCAGCTCGATCTCCACAGGTTGAGCGGCGCGGATCTTCTGTTCGAAATCCTGCCACCGTTCCAGGGCAGTTTGAATTTGTTGGTCCGAAGCGCTGAATTCAGGCACCGACACTGGCGCTTCCGCGATCGAACGCGTCTTGGCCGCCCAGTAGCCACCGTAGAAAAGTGCCGAGTAGCGATGCAGTCCCCAATACACACCAGCGAAGCAAGCGATCGCCAGCACGATGGCAAACACGACTAGGATAAGGCAGCCTCGCGCGAAACAACCCAAGCCTTTCCTTTTTGGCGGCGCCTCGACCCAGGTGTTCATCAAAGAGAGTGATTCGTTAAATCGTGGAATCGTTGCATCGTTACACCATTACATGGATTCCCTTGTAACCCTTGTAACTCTTTTAACTATTTAACGTGGCGAAGCCATCTTCGCCTGTGCTTCCATCAACTTGTCATAAAGCGCGCGCACTCCTTCCGAGAGCACACGCGTGCTTGCAAGGATCGGCATGAAGTTCGTGTCGCCACTCCAGCGCGGGACGATGTGGATATGTAAATGATCCGGCACACCCGCGCCCGCGCATTCGCCAAGATTTATACCGATGTTGAATCCTTGCGCCTTTGTCGCAGCACGCAATAGCGTCTGCGCATGCGCAACTAGGTTCCAAAGTTCAACGATCTCGCTGTCGCCAAGCGCTGAGAGTTCCGCCGTTTTCCGGTACGGCACCGCCATCAAATGGCCGACCGCGTACGGATACCGGTTCATCATCAGGAACGCGTTTTTCCGCCGCGTGATTACCAAGTGCTCTGCGTCATTGCTTGCGCGCGCCGCCACTTCGAGAAAGTCGCGGTCGCGCGGCTCCTCTTCGAAATACTCGACACGCCATGGAGCCCAAAGCGTTTCCAATTCTTTCTTCGGAAATTCTTCCATGGACATGGTACTACGAACGTAAAATCATGCGCCGCAAAGTCGAGCCAGCATTTCTTTCTGTCCCAAAAGCATTCCAAGTCCGACGACCACGGATTACGCGGATATCACAGGGCGGCTCCGCCGCAACCGAAGTAGCGCAGACTTCCAAGTCTGCTGTATCGTTTCGCCCAGCAGATTTGGAAATCGGCGGCACATCAGGTTTGGAAACCTGCGCTACGGCATGACAATCTTCGCAATACGCGACGAATTTGGTGTATAGCAGTGCGGATATCACGGACGACCCGATCGAGCACTTTCTTTTTGGCTTGCTCGTAGTCGCGAGGACAGATACACCGTGCGCATGATTGCGCGCTTATCGCGGTTACTGATGCTTGCGGCCCTCGGCCTGTGCCTGGGGGCGGGCAGGCCTCAGGACCCGGCATCCGCAAAGGAT
>QHOF01000142.1 GCA_003219335.1 Verrucomicrobiota bacterium
TAGCTCGATTTAGATGCGAGTTTCTGATTATTGAAAATGAACGAGTTGCGAGTCGAGAAAAAAATTTCACTTTTTTGTGACCCCCGTTACCCTTTGCACATCACACCTTTTAATTCGTAATATCCCTACTCGCGGGATGTAAGGCAAGTGATTCAATCGTTGTTCTCCCCTCGCGAGACGTAGCGTTAGGCGCGATCGCAACGCTGTTCCGCAGGCGCGGCCAATTGTCGATTGCTGCTTCCAATTGATCTCCAGCATGAATTGGGCCGACACCGGCCGGTGTTCCACTTAAAATCACATCGCCCGGCAAAAGCGTAAGCGACTGACTCGCGAATGAAATAAGCCGCGCAACCGAATACATCATTCCGTTCGTGCGCGTGCTCTGGCGCAGCTCGCCATTCTGCCGCAGCTCGAGTGAAACGTCGCGCACATCCACATCGGCATAAACGTACGGTCCAATCGGCGTGTACGTATCAAATGATTTGCACCGGCCAAATTGCTTTTCCTGCTTTTGCAGATCGCGATCGGTAATATCGAGGCCGATTGTGTAACCGAACACGCGATTGAGCGCCTCGTTCACGCCGACGTTTTTCGCTGGAGTGCCGATCACCACCGCTAGCTCCACTTCGAAATCGGTTCGATGCTCGGGAAACGCAATTTCGATCCCGCCGTTATGCGGCAAAAGCGAGCTCGGCGCCTTAAACCAGATTAATGGCGCGCCCAACTCCGTTCGTTTCATCTCCGCAATGTGATCGGAGTAATTCAGGCCGACCGCGATCAATTTCGACGGCGCCACGGGGAGATCGACATGCAAATCTGTCAGCTTCCATATCTCGTCGGTCGATTCGATCCCGATCCAATATGGCTTTGCCAGCACGCGCACGTCGTCGCCGCGCACTTCGCCGTAGAAAAATTTATTGCCTGATCTGAATCCGCCAAAGGTACGCATCTAATGAACGTCCTCTGTTATGTTGAGCGAAGCGAAGAACATCTCTAATCATCGTTTTGGCAGCGCTGTCGATCAAATGACCAGAGATCTTTCGCTTCGCTCAGGATGACAGAACACGACAGTGTTTATTTCGGAACTACGCCCACAAAATCGCGCACCGGTGTTTCTTCCTGAATCGAAAAAGCGCCGCCATTCTCACGAGCGAACCAAAATGCGCTCGAAGATCCGCCGTCGAGGTTCAGTGCACGCTGAATTTTGAAATCATCGGCCAATCGCGCAGTGGCAAGAATCGCCGCCAATTCGGCAAGCGAAATTTCCGAGGAAACTCCGAGCAGTGCGCGATCGTTCGTTCCAGTTGCGGCGAAAGTCCGGCGTGCCGCGCGCGAACCATCCAGGCTGCGAACGCGCTCGTAATGATCGACAAGAAACGGTCCACATTGAATCGCAGCATTCGCTTTCTGCCGCCGTGAAAATTCGCGGACTCGCAGGATCTGCACGCCGCGCTGTGACGCGCTAAGAATACCGCTGATCAATCGCGAGTGTTGCAACGGGGCAACCAGTTTGCCATCGCTAATCAATAAACCGACCGGCGCGAAATCGGGACTGAAATATCCGCCGTTCACTCCCGCGACGCATTTCTCGCGCGACATAGTGCCGGCTAAACTTTCGCCAACTTCATTATCGATTACGCGCAAGGCGCACGACTTCGTAGAAAAAATTGCAAGCTCGATAACAGCATGCTCACGCGAAGAGCCATTTTCCATAACGACGTGCCGATGCACCACACCGGCATGTCCGGGTTCCAGTTCGGTCGAGCGAATCGCCCAGTCTGCGTGTGCCGTCGCCGCTACGGCGAGAAGAAGCAGTGCGGCGTTATGCTTTGCCACTGTATTTAGTCAGCAAAGCTTGAAAATTTGGATCGTTTCGTAACGGGTCCCAAACCGGATTTATTTTCAAAATCTGCACGGTCACGGAGCTTGGCCGGTTCAATAGTCCGTCGAGAATCTCAATCGCTTGATTATTATTCCCGAGAGTGGCATGCACTTCAGCCACCCCGGCAGTGATGTCCGGGCCGCTAAATGCGTCCTTGCTTTCGGGTTGCAGTTCAGTTGCCCGTTGGGCCTGAGCTAGTGCAGCTTCCTTTTCGCCCAGGTACGCGAGTACCTTCGCCAGCTGAATATGTAAGTCCGCGGCGTCGGGGCTTCGTTTCAGTTGCTCCTCGGCGGCGCTCTTCGCTTTAAGGAAAGCCGCCCGCGCGCCGTTTTCGTCGTGCAAAGCTTTTCTGGCAAAGCCGATGAGATAATACTTCGTGCACAAGCCGCCCGAGAGAATTGCGAGCCCGTCATCGGGCAGGCCCTCTGCTATCTGCAATCCCTCGCTGTACTTGCGTTCCAACAGAAAGACATTCGCTCGCCCACCGGCGATCTTGATCTTTTGCTCGTTGGTCAACGGAAGCGATTTCACGGACTCGAACGCTTTCTCTGCGAAGCTGAAGTCGCCGCTCCCAGCGATGACCAGCTTGGATTTAACTTCCAATGGCTCCAACGCTGTCGGATCCAGGGCGAGAGCGCGGTCGATTGTTTTGTTGGCCGCATCGTAATTTCGCAGCATGGCGTAGTTAAAGCTGAGATTTTGGAGCGACCACACGTCCTTCGGATTTAAGCTCACTGCTTTCTCCAGGTTGGCGGTCGATTGCGCCCATTTTCCCTGCCTGCGCTGGATTGCGCCGATGGCGAGATAAACTTCTGATTCGTTAGGCAAACCGAGCCGCGCGATTTCAAATTCCTTCAAAGCCGCGTCAAAATCGTTGTCGCCATAATAATACGAAAATCCCAGGGCCAGATGCGCCTCCGGCAGATCGGGCTGCAATTGCAACGCGCGATCCGCCAGAGCGTGCGCTTTCTCCCGTCGCTCGACAGTGCGTTCGCGATCATGCAAGATCCAACTTTCCAGTTGCGAGTAGCGCGCCATGGCGAGCGCGAAGTTCGGGTCGAGCTCAATCGCGCGCTCGTAGAGTTGCTCGCCTTGTTTCAGTTTGTCGAAATCCTCAAACGCGCAGGAAAGGTTGTGCGCCTGGACAAAAGCGAGGTAGGCCTCGCCATTTTCCGTTGGCTTGCGTTCGATCTGCGCTTTTTCGCTGGGCGACAATTTCGCCCGCAGCTCAGTCGCGATTTTTTGTGCGAGATCGGTTTGGATTGCAAAAACGTCTGTCACATCGCGATCGTAATCGTTCGCCCAAAGATGCTCGTCCGTATTCGCGTCAATCAATTGCACGTTCACGCGCACCTTGTTTCCGGAGCGACGCACGCTGCCCTCGAGAACATTGGAAACGCTCAGAGCCTTGCCGATCTCGCGGACATTCGCGGTCTTGCCCCGATACTGCATCACCGATGTGCGCGAGATCACTTTCAGATCGCCGATCTTCGATAAGTTGGTAAGGATGTCGTCCTGGATGCCGTCAGCGAAATAGGCGTTCTCTCTTTCGTCGCTCAAATTCTCGAACGGCAGCACTGCAATCGACTTGTCCATCTTATGGGCGACGGCCCGCGGTAAAATGAAAAATCCTGCAACCAGGGATATCGCTGCGCCCGACGCGGCGAGAAGGACCACGTTGCGCCGGCGGCGCGATTTCAACTGCGGCTCCGCCTCAACTTTCGAGGTGCGCTGGATACCGCTTGGCGTGACATCGAAAATCCACGCGAGGACGAGCGCCGCCGGAAAACCAACCAACATCAGCCCAATGACTCCGCGGATCACCGAATTGGGAATATCGAAAACCGGAAGGACCTGGGACAGCCCCTGCGCCAGCGCCCAGCTCCCAACCACGTACGCGATGGCTACGCGAAAGACTTTTCGCCGCTTCAATTCCTCGAAAAAGCCGCTCATAAAAGGGGTTGGGTTCGCAACGCGACGATACTAGCGCTAGTTAGACAGAAAAACTGCCCGCCGCGTTCACTTCACGCCCGTCGCAAAAACCGTCTGGAAATGCGGGCTCTGCTTTTCCCGCGACACGACGCTCACCTCGATTTGCCGGAAGCCCGCTTTCTCCAGGAACTGATGCAACTGCACTTCGCTAAATCCAAGCCAATGGTCTGCATAGAGGTCGCGCGCCTTTTCGAACCGGTGGCTCAACAGATCGAGAATCACCAGACGACCGCCGCGTTTAAGAATCCGGCGGGCCGCCGCGATGGCTCGCTCTGGATGAATGGCGTGATGCAAAGCCTGACTGAGAATCGCAAGATCGACGCTGTTTTTGGCGATCGGCGGTTCTTCAATGTCGCCAAGGCGGTACTCGAGATTCTTGAATCCATGCTTCTTTGCGAGTTGCGCGCCGAACTCGACCATTTTCGGCGAATTATCGATGGCGATCACTTTGCGCGCTTTTTTTGCCAGCAACTGGGAAAGTGTCCCCTCGCCTGCGCCAAGATCGGCCACGGTCAATGGTGGAAGCAGAGCGATGAGCGTGTGTGCCAGCGCTTTCCATGACCGGCCTGGCACGTAACTTCGGCCAAACTTCCCGGCAAGCTCGTCGAAGTATTGCCGCGCTTTATCCTGACGTTTGTGAAGAACCAGCTTGAGACTGGTGCGATCGCGCGCGCTCTCCGGCAATTCGTGGGCCAGCAGCCGGGTTATTTCCGCCACGCGTTCTCGCTGCGAATTTCGTCCATGATGGTTTGCGCCGTAATAGACATTTTTCCCAACGCGCCGATCGGAGACGACTCCGGCGCGTTTCAATTGCGCCAGATGACTGGAGATCCGCGACTGGCCCATACCCAGAATTTGCTGGAGCTCTGCTACCGAAAGCTCTTCCTGTGCGAGAAGAAGCAACAGACGCAGTCGCGTTGGGTCTGCCAGCAAGCGGAGTAAATTTATGGTTGACGCCATTCTGTGAGCCAACGATATATCGACGCATCATGATTGGTCAATATGTCGTATGGGCAACAGTTCAATCGTTAAAAGAGTTACATTGTTACAACGGCCGCCGTGATCACGCGTTCCGCCCATCCGATTTAACGTTGTAACTTTTGTAACTAATCACTTCGCGAAGCCATGTCCCGACGTTACATCTTCTCCTCCGAGTCAGTCACCGAAGGTCATCCCGATAAGGTTTGTGACACCATCAGCGACTCCATTCTCGACGCTTGTCTCGAACAGGACGCGTTGAGCCGCGTAGCTTGCGAGACGCTCGCCAAGGGCAACCTCGTGGTGCTCGCTGGCGAGATCACCTCGGAGTCCAAATTTGATTTTGATCAGCGCGTTCGCTGTGCAATCCGCGACATCGGGTACGTCAATGGCGATTGCAAGTTTCACGCTGACACCTGCCGCGTGATCTGGGAAATGACCGAACAAACGCGCGACATCAAACAGGGCGTAGACAGCGTTGCAGCGGAAGGAAAAAGCTCGGCTGAACAGGGCGCTGGCGATCAAGGTCTCATGTTTGGTTTTGCGTGCGACGAAACGCCGGAGTTAATGCCGGCCCCCATCGCGTTCGCGCACAAACTTGGACGCGAGCTAACACGCCTGCGAAAGTCCGGTGAAATTCCCTGGCTCCGCCCAGATGGTAAAACGCAGGTCTCCATCGAGTACGATGGCTACAAACCGGTGCGGGCTGCAGCTGTAGTAGTCTCCACTCAGCACGCTGCTGATGTGAAACAAAAGGAAATTCGCGAAACGTTGATTGAACTCCTGATCAAGAACGTGATGCCGCAGGAATGGCTCGATGAGAAAAC
>QHOF01000143.1:0-17287 GCA_003219335.1 Verrucomicrobiota bacterium
AAATGCAGCAATGCATCCCGGTCCGCATCGAATTGGTTGGCGCGGAGCCAAAGACGAAACTGCGCGAGGCGGCGGCACCGACGGCGGCGCCCACGCAGAACCTGAAAATTCCGCACGGCCAACTGCTCATCTTCACCGAGCAACTCGCGCATTTGCTGCAAGCGGGAATGACACTGGACGAAGCGTTGTCGGTTTTGGAAAAACGCTTGAAACAGCCGCGCGTCCAGCAAATGACGCACTCGCTGCATCAGGCGCTGATCGATGGCCGCAGTTTTTCGCAGGCGCTAAGCGAGCTGCCGCGAATTTTCCCGCCGCTCTATGTAAATCTCGTAGCTGCGGGGGAGGCCAGCGGCGCGTTGCCGCAAATTCTGCTTCGCTTGGTGAAACATTTGATGCAGGCGAAGGAACTGCGCGATCGCGTGCAGCAGGCTTTGATTTATCCGGCGTTTCTCGCACTGGCCGGCGCCGTTCTGGTCACGATTTTCATCACCTTCATGGTGCCGCAGTTGAGCGGGTTCATGGCGCAAACCGGCGGCGCGCTCCCATTGCCCACGCGGATTTTGCTGCAAATTCATCACGCCATCACGGGCTACTGGTGGGTCGGCGGGCTAATGGTGATTGGCGCGATCATCGCGTTCCGCGCGCTTGTCCGCACGCAGGAGGGGCGCATCGGATGGGACCGTTTCCGGCTGCTGATCCCCGGGTACGGACGAGTGATCCGCCACCGCTATTACGCGCAGTTCGCGCGGACACTGGGAACTTTGATGGAGAATGGCGTTCCGCTCCTGCGCTCACTTGATTTGGTAACGGAAATCGCCGGCAACCGTTTTCTCGAAACGAAGCTGGGCGAGGTGCGCAAGGCCGTCATCGATGGCGCTACGCTCTCCGCCGCTTTGCAAGAACAAAAGTTGTTTCCTGATTTGTTCACCGACATGATGGCCGTAGGCGAACAGACCGGGCATTTCGCCGAAACCATGCAAGCCATCGCTGACGTTTACGAGCGTGAGCTTGACCGATCGGTCGGCGTGATCTCGCAATTGATTCCGCCGATAATCATCGTGGTAATTGCGGTTCTGGTCGGGCTGGTTGTGTTCAGCATCTTGTCGGCGGTATTTGAAATGACGCACAGCATACAGTTCAGACCGCACTGAAAGTGAAGGCTTGCAAAGCATCCTCGGCGCGAATAATCTCGCCAACTGAATGTTAGTCCGGGCTGCGTTTGCGATCTTTCTGGCTGCGGTGTGCCGCGTATGCGCGCAGGAAGCGTTGACTGATACCCTGCCCGCTCCGCCTGACGCGACCGCGCAGCCAATCCCCGACAGCGCCTGGCTGGACCTGCGCCAAACCGCGCCGCAAAATTCGAAAACCCAAGATGCGCCTGCCTGGATCGAAGCGCTCACACTTTTGCCCGGGGAAACGACTGAACGCGGCGGCGCGTCCAAAAGCGTTTTTCGCATTCGGGTGACGCAACCCGGCCCGGATTATCGGATTCTGTTTTTCCGGTTGTTCTTCGATGACAAACCGAATCAACAACCGCAATTGATCGCGTGGGATGAATCCGGCAGCCACATTTTGCGCTCTGGCACGCTCGGCGTGGGAACGAATCTGCCCAGCTCAGATTCGGTCCTCATCCCGATGACCGGCGCTTCCGCGATCGATATCGAGGTGCCCGGCGACGGAAAATCAATTCGCGCCGCGTATCTCGATTGGATGACGGCGAGCGAGGTGGTGCATCCTGTGAACGCGGAACATCGTGATGTGATTCCCGAGCCGTTCTCATCGGTCCCGACGCTGCACGCGCCGCCGGAGGATGTTGAGAACTTCGGAACCGTAATGGCAACTCTGGCGACCGAGCCAATTCGGATCGATGCTCAGCCTGAGGCAAGCGCGGCATTTCAGTTTCCAATCGAAGCGCAACCGCTCGCTGCGCTATTAACATTCGAGATCGCCAACCCGCGCATTGACGCGCCGCCGGAAGTTTATCTCAACGGCGAGGACCTCGGGCCGGTTTCTCTGACGTTGCCAGATCTGGCTGATCCCGGATATCGCGGGGAAGCCGAACCGCTCACCACGCAAATGCATTTTAACTACACCGGCTGGCTGCGCGCTCAGAAAATTGTGCCGGCCACGGCCTTGAAAGTCGGCGCGAACGATCTCGTCGTCGCCAATGGAACCGGCGGCGGGCCTTCCGCGATCCGCGCCACGCAGATCCAGTTAAAGTATATCTGGGACAAGTCGGATTATCTTCTGCGCACCGGTCACTAGCAATTCTTGAAGACCGGGGTAGTGTAGTCGCGCACAGAACGGAGGGTTATTCCTTAATTCCAGATGAGAACAAAACGAAAACCGCAGGGCTTCACGCTACTGGAGATCATGCTCGTGGTGAGCATTATCGTGATCATACTGGGAGTAGCGATTTCAAAACTCGGCAATACGACCGCCATTGCTAAAACCATGCGGGTTCAAGCCGACGTTCAGGCGATCAAGACACAGCTGCAGCTTTACGAAAGCATGAACGGCTTTTATCCAACCACCGAACAAGGATTGCAGGCCCTGGTTACCCAACCGCAGAACGACCCGCGGCCCACTCGCTGGTATCAGTTATTCAGGGAACTGCCAAAAGATCCCTGGGGCAGCGATTATATTTATCGTAATCCTGGTCTGAAAAATCCCAGCGGCTACGATCTGTTTTCCGCGGGGCCAGACCGGCAACCCGATACTGCAGACGACGATTGGGGCGGCGGTTGAGTGTTGTGGGGTGTTTCGTGTAGCAGTCCATTGGAGAACGGACTTTTGTCAACGTTCGCTCCGTGTTTACGCGCCCCTCGAGGGAAGAACCAGCTACAGCCTACTGGCCGGCAGGCGCTTGAGAAGACGTCTTTTGTGATCCTCTCGGGTTCCGCTGAATCAAGCCACGCGCATGGGGTCGTGTGGCCTCTCGAGATGGAATTAACTGCTGCATTTCGGGCGGTAACTCAGGCGGTAATTTCGGTGAGAGTTGCTGAGGAATGCTGGCAGGGTTAGGGACTGGCGCGGCAGGCATGGCCGGCGTGAACACCCTGGAAGCGGCGCCCGCGCCCGGCCCCGAGTTTGACAAGAGCGCCTGGTTAAACGTGAGAGTCGCGAAATTTCCGTCCTTGCTGAGTGTCACCTTGGTAGCACCCACTTTGTCGGACCATTCGATGTTGGCGATGCTGTAACCGTCCACGGGCTCCCTGGTCGTAAGATATTTTTTGAAGTTGTGGTCGGCGGTGGAGGCAATCGTCACCATGTCGCCTTCCGATGATCGCGCCGCGTTGGCGACGTAAAGGTCTTTGGCGAAATCGGGCGTGGCATTAGGTAGCGCCATTGCAGTGGCTACTGCAAATGGCGAGCGATCCACCATTTTTGAGTAGCGATCGAAATTAAACTGCGGCGGCAGCACATCCTCGGCCTGACTGTGGGCCGCTGCGAGAAGAGCGAGGATCGATGCGAACGTGAGCGGATATTTCATACGAGCGACCTCCACAAATGTCATTCTGAGCGGAGCGAAGAATCTCGGATCAATTTCAGATTTGTCTCGCGCACGGCGATAGGCCAGAGATGTTTCGCTTCGCTCAACATGACAGTGCCGTATTATTACTTGGGTTTTTGCGCCGGCGCAAACCAGCGGGCGATTTTAAATTTGCCGCGCATCATTGTGGGATCGCTGCCATCGATGGCGAGATTTACACTTTCGAACACGATGAACGCCTCCGGCCGTTGCACATCGTAAAGGAAATGCACCAGCGGCGGCCACGGGCTTTTCGTTTCAATGGAAGCGAACACGGTCTGATGGTACGGCGTAGTTTCGCCGGTCCCGATCGCGGGATTTTCGACCAGAATGTTGTACTTACCGGCCACTTCCTTGATGCGATCAAGCAAGGCGGAGGCTTCCGCAGGATCCTTGAGCACGGGCTGATGTTGCCGGATCCATTCTTCCCGTTTTGTCCAGGTGTCGCGCTCCTTCACGTAGAGAGACTGCGCGGCCATCCTTCCCTTGTGCGCCGCAAGGTCCCTCTGCGCAGCGCCAAGCGCGCCGAAGATCCAGCTCAACACCCAAAGATTGATTAGCGCGAACACGGTTCCGGCCACAATCCATGCGAGCAGGCGCTCACGCCGGCTCATTCGTTGGTACCACGCCGGCATCATTTTGGTTTTCCCTCCAATCGGAATTGCGCATGATTGTTTGGCAAAATCCGCGGCGCAGGCATGTCAAACTGAAAGGCGCCCAGCTCCTGGTTTTTCTTGATCTTGTCGATGAACTGGTAAGTCAAAGCAGCTGTGCTCGCTTCGCCATCGACCGAAATTTGGCGCGCAGACTGGTTGTAAGCAGTAATCTGCACGTCGGCTGCGGGCAGGCTGTCGAAAAGATGCAGCAGGATTTCCACCGGGTAATAATGCGGATCGATTGCCGGCGCCAGCGCTTTCCACTTTGCTTCGGTCGCACGCACGAACTCGGTTTCAGGAGCGTCGTGCGCAATGCGCCGGTCGAGCCACCCTATTTGAAAACGCAGCAGGCCAAGATACGCCAGTAAAAGCAAGAAAATCGCACCATAAGCGCCGCCTGCCCAGAGGAGTCGTTTTCGCCATTCTGCCTGCCTGATCAATTGTAACCGGCGGCGTCGCCAGCTTTCTGGCAGAAGATTCAGTTTAACCGGCGCGGGCGGCAGCTCGATGCCAACGATCTCGGTGGAGCTGGCCAGAATTCCCTGCACTGTAGCGCGCATCTCATAACAGGTTTCGTCCAGCAAGACATTTGGCGAGGAAGCGTCTATCCCCTGTAGCTCGGCGCTCAATCGCAACTGTGGCAATTCAAGTTGCAGCTGCTCGCCATTACCGCCTTCAAACGCTCGGGCCAGGCTAAGCTTGCCGTTCTCGGTCATTGCGTAAACGAGTGTCTCGCCTTCCGGGTAAATAAGAACCGCGTTGCCCTTGGGCGCATGCGTGCTGGCGCGCTGCGCCGCGTACACGGTCACCTGCCGTGGAATGTAACCGCGCTCCAACAACGGCGAAGCCATCTCGGCAAGTTGCTCGTTCCTGACTGCAACGGCCGAGACGACGCTTTCGTTCTCGTTTTGCTCGATCAGTTCAAAATCGGTCGTCACCTCATCGGCCGCGAACGGAAGCAGTTTCTCGATCTGAATCCGGATCATTTCCGGAAACTCCGCCGGGTCGGTACTCGGCAGCCGGAATCGTTGGGCGAGTACGGCTGAAACAGGCAGGCCCAGGACAAAATCGTCCGTCGCAGCCAGCAGCGGCACTGCTTCTTCCAACTTTTGCAGTTTGCGCACCGCCCACGAGCCATTCTGCTCAGCGGACCGGACAAAGTTCCAACCATGCGCAGTTGGAATTATGAAAATGGATGGCATTCCGGGCTCGATATCAAAGCTCCTTCCAACTGAACACTCGCGGACGACCACGTCCTTGCTCCCCTATCATCTCCACAGAGCGCGTAACGTCACGTGACTTTCCCGCGCTCAGGACGCGGAACACAGCGTTGGGGCTCTTAAATACGATCAAATTTTGAATCGGGTTGGCCTGCTGCGATTGCGCCGTTGCGAGACCAAGCGTTATGAACGCAGTCTGTTGATCCAACTGAGGGTCATCGGCTGTCCCATCGATTCCGTCGGGACCCTGGCGCAGTTGCAGGAAGCGATCCACAAAATCGTCTGGTATTCCCAAAGCGCGCAACACGTCACGCGACGCATAGGCGAGGTCAATCGCCCCGCAAGCGCCTACAACAGTAAAATCATCGTCCCAGCCCGGCTTGGAAGTGAATTCAGCCCATCCACAAATTTTCTTGAGCTCATCCACGGAAGCCAGGGGCGCGTGTGCGGGATGGTAATCGTCGGTCTCCGGACAAGCATTCAAGTGATGAAGTCCTCTGTTTGGCGACACCCAGTCGAGCAGAGAATCCATCATGCCGTCGAGGTTGTTCAGGTCTATGCCTTTGAGGCTAAGATATTGGCGGAGAATTCGCAGCTTGTTAGGGTCTTCTCCTTGGGTAAGAAAGTTCAAGTTTAAACGACCACATTCACCGGTCATCCGCACGTCGTAGCCTTCCCCGTCACCCATTTGCCTGTGCAAGTTTGGCGAGCTCGGTGTGATCTCCTGGCTTAAGGCAACGTCTGCGCCGGAAGACGCCATCGCTTCGGCCTCCAGCACGCGGTTTGCATTACTGGAAACCACAAGGTGCGAATTAATGTTGAGCGCCCATCCGATTACCATGGCGCTGAGCAAAAATAGCGCCCAAAGTGCTAACAGCAGGGCAGCGCCGCGGTTCCTCCGACCTCCTTGGCTCGCCGTAGTCCGGCGAATGCGGCTGACCTCTGACTTCCGACTTCTGGATAACATCGACATCGCTCAATACGGTGTTCGTCTCAGTGGAATGATTGCTTCCCACGGCACGGCTGCATCGGCACGTCCCAAGGTGATTTTGATAAGCCCGGGCAACTGACCTCCTGGCCATCTATCCACCCAGGTGTTCGCCTGAGCGCTGAAATAGCGGATCTCGAGGCTCGCTACGTTCTTGACCAATGGCACCCATGTCTCATGCCCTTCGCCAATGTCGGAATCCTCCTTCGGCTTTCGCAAGAGACCGAGATCCAGCCGGTCCCCATTTTCCTTTTCCGGCTGCAACCGCAGCCTGACGACAAAGTCGCCCGGTGCATAGCGGGTAAGAAGGCCGGGGCCCGCGCCGCAGCTCCACTTTAGCTCGTCGCGCTCTCGGTCATTTAACTTGAATGGCTCGCCAGTCATGGCGGCTCGGAATGGACTCAAGCTTTGCCATTCCACCGTGAGCAGATCGCGCAATCCCTCGTATTGCGCTTCCGTTGCGGCTGTATCCGTTGAGAGCTGCAGCGCAGTCATATTCGATTGCACAAAGCGAAAAATCGCCAGCGACATCATTCCCAGGATCCCCACTGCCAGCATGATCTCGAGCAATGTGAAGGCACCCCGAAAATTTCGAATTTCGAATTTCGAATTTCGAATTTGAAGTGTGCACTTATCCGGACCGATAAACATAAAACTGAATCTGTTTCGACTGCGGGGCGCCGCCGTGCTGCCATCGGGCAGTCAACGTCACCAGGTTGATTCCGCTTACCAGCGTGTTATCCGGTTCGGTCAATTCCGCCGGCGCGCTTGTCTGGATCAACGTTATCTTGCCATAACTGCTGTCGATCTTGAATTCTTTCTCAGCATCCGGCACTACCGGCGCTGCTTGAATTACCGCCATCCGATCGGATAAAATCTGTCGCACAATGCTCTCTTCGGCGCTGATCGTGCTCGCATTGAGACAATTCTCGACCGCGCGCCCCAGTGCGATCACGCCAACTGCAAAGATCATCACGCCAAGCAAGACCTCGTACAACGCAAAGGCAGTCTGACCTCTGATTTCTGGCTTCCGATCTCTCGTTCTATCTGGCTGCATACTGGGTAATCTCGGCCTGCGCCGTCAGCGGCGAGTAATTCGCGGTCCATAGGCCAGCGGGACCCTTGAACTGGACAATCGCCGGTTCGCAGTTTCCCGATGGCCAAAATATCCATTCCACCGGATGTTTCGCCGCCAATGCTGCCGGCAAGGAGAGACTCAGTGTAGTTCCCTTGCTGAGACGAAATTCCGCCGCTGCTTTCGCTTCCTCACCTTCTGCGAAAACTTCCGGGCGCAGCACGACGCCACCCTTCCCCCAAACGATCAGGTACGCGCGCCGCTCCGTCACGCTTCGCTCCTGCGCCTGGTGCACAAGATTGTTGAACCCGTCCAAGGATTGCTTCAGCCGCCTGCTTGCGATCACGCCGGTCAAGCTCGGCACCGCCAGCACCAGCAGCAGCAGCAGTATGAAAATGGCCAGGGCGATCTCCACTAAAGTAAAGGCCCGAAAACGTTGCACCGCCGAAGTTACTCGATCGACGCAAAATCACAACCGACGCCGCAGGTTAAACTTCAGATGTCGGGCTTCCATCCATGCACTGCGGTGAAAGCAATCGTCTGAGTCCACCAATTGGAGTCGGCGCAATAGCCGAGAAATGTATCCACCAGCGCGTTGTTGAACTTGCCGGAACTTATCAGATCATCGCGAAGTTCCCTGATCGTCTGCGTCCAGTAATCAGCCCACGGCGAACCGCCGTTGTAAATCGCCGTTTCAGCAGCTCCACTTATTTGCGTCAAACCGAGCGCTGCGAGTCGTGGCGCGAGAGTGCGCCCGATTTGGTAATCGATCCCGCGTTTGCGCGACCAAGCCAGCCACCCATCCCAGAAGGCTCGCACTTTGGGCGGCTCTGCAATGCTGACAGGAAGGAAATCGGGCTCGATGAGCAAAAGCGCGCCGCCCGGGCGAAGGCTTGCAACGAGATTTCGCATCGCCGCTTCCGCATCTGCAACGTGATGCAGCACCGCACGCGCAGTCACGAGATCGAACGTGCCAGGCTCGATCGCACCAGTAACGATGTCGCCCTGGCGCAACTCAAGATTTAGCGCGCGCACGTCGATTAGCGACAGATCGAGATCGACGGCTACTGCTCTTCCGCCAGGGCTCACGCGCTCTGCGAGCCATGCGGAAATCGATCCGTTGCCGCATCCCACTTCAAGCGTCCGCGATCCCGGCCTAACGACATCCAGCGCGTCAATGTGTCGGCGATGCATGCGATCGAGCAACTGGGACATCAACGCCAGGCGCGCCCCCTCGCCTTTCAGATGATGACCCAAAACATATTCCGGCATGCGGCGGTGATCGTAAGTCAACCAGACTTATGCGGCAAACGGCTCACAGAAAAGTCCGCGGCGCAATCAGCCGCTAAAAAAAAGCAATCCATCAGCAGCACTTCGCGCATCTCTGTGATAGGCTCTTAGGGCAAAATGAAGTTCGCCTTGCGCATCGGCATTCTGGCAAGCGCATTCTGCGTGCTCGCGGCGCTGGTGTGGCAAGGGCTAAGCGCACACGGCGCGCCCGATCCAACCCGGCCCAATACGAGCGCGACCGTTGCGTTACTCGATATCGGCGTTCTTGTTTTTCGCGAGGGATTGGAATGCATTCTTGTGCTGGCTGCGATCACGGCCAGCATGACCGGCGCTAAGCGCGGCTATCGCCGGCCGGTCGCGCTCGGCGCAGGCATGGCATTTATCGCCAGCCTGATCACGTGGTGTATCGCGGTGCGAATTGTCGGTTCGCTCAGCGACAATATGTCGGCGCTCGATCTTCAGGCCGCCACCGGATTGCTGGCGGTGATCGTTCTGCTGGTGATCATGAATTGGTTCTTCCACAAAATTTATTGGGGCGGCTGGATTCGCGCGCATAATCGCCGACGTAAAACGCTGCTGGAAAATGCGCGCGCCGCGGAGATATCGCGGTGGCGTCTCTGGTTTGGATTGGTCCTGCTCGGATTCACCTCATTGTATCGGGAAGGCTTTGAAGTCGTGCTTTTCCTACAGAGCTATCATCTGAGACTTGGTGGCGGCGTAGTGCTCAAAGGAGCGCTGCTGGGAATCGTGCTCACAGCAATGGTGGCCGTGCTAACCTTTGTGCTTCAGCAGCGTCTGCCATATCGTAAAATGTTAATCACCACCGGCGTTCTCCTCGGAATTGTGTTGCTCGTTATGGTTGGCGAGCAAGCGCAGGAAATGCAGCTGGCGCATTGGATTCCCACAACCGAAATCAGTTCTCTGAAAAATTACATGCCGCCGTGGATGGGTCTGTGGTTTGCGGTGTTCCCGACAGTCGAAACACTCGTCGCGCAGCTTATTGCCGCAATGCTGGTGATCGGCTCGTATTACGCCGCGCGTCGCTTTGGCAGCGGGCCACCGGATGCGGGCGCGCTTGAAGCCCATCCGCCGCGCATGGCTGCGATTAACGCGTAGGGACGCTTCGACGGCCTCGAAACGCTTTAGGCGTCAGCGCGGGTGAGTGTGTTCACGCTTCATGTATCATGTCCGCCACGGCGGATTCGTCCTACGACAAATTGAGCTACGCGCCTGCAAAGTCATAGCTTTATGCGAAGGCTGGAAACATCTCTGGCTTTTTGCCCCGGCGCGCCGTCGAAGAAATGATCAGAGATTCTTCTCCCGCGGCTGCGGGATCAAAATGAGAACGAGCGCTTCGCGCAATTCCAGTTGAACTACACCGCAAACTTTTCACTTTAGGCGGATGATCACGCCGAATTGTCCTCATATTAGACTGGTTCGAATCATTTTCGCGATTTCTGTTTTCCTTTCGCCGGCTTCTCTTCGACCCGCTCTATCCCCTACCCCAACGCCGCCAGGAGCGATCGATGAAAAATTATTCAAGGGCATGCAATGGCGACAGATCGGACCGTTCCGGGGCGGCCGCGCACTGGCGATCGAAGGTGTCGTCGGCGAGCCCGACACGTATTATTTCGGCGCGGTCGCTGGTGGAGTTTGGAAAACCATTGATGGCGGCGCAAACTGGATTCCGCTTTTCGATAAAGAACCGATTTCCTCGATTGGCGCGATCGCCGTTGCGTCATCGGATCACAACGTCATTTACGCAGGCACGGGAGAAGCGGCGATCCGCGGCAATACCACCTACGGAACCGGGGTCTTCAAATCGGTGGACGGCGGCAAAACCTGGGAAAATGTTGGCTTGAAAGATACCCATCAGATCGGCGCGCTGATCGTCGATCCCAGAAATGAGAACGTCGTTCTCGTTGCGGCGTTGGGTCATGCGTTCGGTTCGAATCAGGAACGCGGGATTTTTCGCACAACCGACGGCGGGAAAACGTGGACGAAAGTTTTATGGAAAGATGAGAACACTGGTGGGATTGACGTCGTTTTCGACCCGCATAATCCCAACATCGTGTTCGCATCACTTTGGCAGGCGCGGCGGCAGCCTTGGTTTTTTTCAAGCGGCGGCCCGGGCAGCGGACTTTACCGTTCGGAAGATAACGGCGTGACTTGGAAACATCTCGAGGGAAACGGGCTACCCGAAGGCATTCTCGGCAGGATCGGCATCGCCGTTTCCGGCGCCGATTGCAATCGCCTCTATGCAATCATCGAGGCCAAGGAAGGCGGGCTCTACCGGTCCGATGATGCGGGACAGCATTGGACCCGCGTGAATGACGACGGCCGCTTTCGGCAGCGCGCCTGGTATTTCAGCAAGGTTTATGCTGATCCGAAATCACCGGACACCGTGTACCTTGTGAACACCGGGCTCTTTCGGTCGGTGGATGGCGGAAAAACTTTCAATCTCTTGCCCGCGCGTCACGGCGATCATCACGGGCTGTGGATTGATCCGACGAATCCGAATCGAATCGGCAACGTGAATGACGGCGGCGCCAGCATCACTACTGACGGCGGCAAGAGTTGGACCACGCAAAACAATCAGCCCACGGCACAGTTTTACCACGTGGCGGTGGACAATGCGTTCCCATATCACATTTATGGCGCGCAACAGGACAACTCGAACGTCGGCATCGCCAGCCGCACCGACTGGGGCGCGATCGGGCGGCAGGATTGGTTCGAGGCCGCCGGCGGCGAATGCGGCTTCGTGGTGCCTGATCCGCGCGACTGGCACATCATTTATTCAAACAACGAAGCCGAGATTACTCGCTACGATAAAAGTAAAGGGGAACGGCAGGACGTTAGTGTCTGGCCTCTTGATAACTCAGGACACGGCGCCGCCGATCTTGTGCATCGGTTTCAATGGGTCACGCCGCTGATGCTTTCGCCGCATAATCCCGATGTGATCTACACGGCGGGCGAGAGCGTTTTCAAATCAACCGATCACGGACAGAGCTGGACGCAGATCAGCGGTGATTTGACGCGCAACGATAAGTCGAAGCAGCAGCCAAGCGGAGGTCCGCTTACCAAGGACATCACGTCAGTCGAATATTACGACACGGTCTTCGCGCTCGCGGAATCACCGGTAAAACAGGGAACGCTGTGGGCAGGCACGGACGACGGACTGGTGCAGCTTACAACTGACGACGGCCAGCATTGGTCGAACGTCACGCCGAAAATGCCGGAGTGGAGCACTGTTGATCTCATCGATCCTTCGCCGCACGATGGCAACACCGCGTATGTGGCCGTGGATCGGCACAAACTTGATGACTTCAAGCCGTACATTTTTAAGACGACTGATCTCGGGAAAAGCTGGAGCTCAATCGTGCGCGGAATTCCCGATGGCGCGTACGTGCATGCGGTGCGCGAAGACCCCAAGCGCAAAGGTCTGCTCTATGCAGGAACGGAGCTCGGTGTCTTCGTTACGTTCGATGACGGCGCGCACTGGCAGCCATTGCAGTTGAATCTGCCGCAATCGCCGATCCACGATCTGGTGGTGAAGGACGACGATCTGATCGTGGCGACGCACGGGCGTTCGTTCTGGATACTCGACGACGTGACGCCGCTACGTCAGGTGAACGCGCAATCCGCGCAGCCGGACGTCATCCTATATCAACCTCAAACCGCCTTGCGGTTGCATTCCCCGGACGAGGTCGATAAACGCCAGCCAGTGGGCGATAATCCGCCGTCCGGCGCAATCATTGATTATTATTTCAAAACCGCGCCGAAAGAGGAGGTCTCGCTGGAGATCCTCGATGCTTCGGGCAAAGTTGTCCGACATCTTTCCAGCAAGGAAAAGAAAGAAGGCGAGCAACCGCCCGAATGGCCGGACCGCGTCGAACGCGCGAAAACAATTCCAGCCAACGAAGGGATGAACCGGTTTGCATGGGACCTGCGCTACGATGATCCGATTCAAATCCCGGGCGCGTTTTATTCCGGGAGTGGCCCAAAAGGCCCACTTGCGCCACCTGGAGATTACCAAGTGAAACTAACCGTCGGCAGCAAATCGCAGACTGCCCCGCTGCACCTGGCGATCGATCCACGGACGAAGGGACAGGAAGCGGGGTTGCAAAAACAATTCACCCTCACGATGCAGATGAACGATCGCATTTCGCAGTTGCATCAAGCCGTCAACGAAATCCGCGATTTGCGATCGCAAATCCAGAACCTGCACAAACGTTTCGGCGACGATCAACGTTTGAAACCGGCCCTCTCAGCGGCCGACGATCTCGACCACAAAATGTCCGAAGTCGAGCAGAAGCTCATTCAGGTAAACATGAAAGGCTCGGAAGCGAACCTCGCGTTCCCGGACATGTTGAACGAGCGGTTTGATACGTTTAGCCACGTCATTGAGTACAGCGACAAGGAGCCGACCAAACCGCAGCTCGACGTGTTCCAAATGCTGAGCAGCCAGCTCGAGGATCAGCTAAAAAAATGGGCGCAGCTCAAGAACGAAGATCTGCCGAAAGTGAGCGAAATGATCAAGCAAGCTAATTTGCCTGCGCTGATTATCACGCAGCCGAAGAAAAGTGAATAGCGATCTATGACTCTGGGGAGCACAGGCTGCCAGCCTGTAGTTCGCGGCAGCTTGCCGCGAACACCTGCGAAGCCCAGCGCGAGAACATTCGAAGCGTCCGGCAAAGCTGCTGGACGCAACAGCCTGGCAGCCTGTACTCCCCAACCATGACCAAGATCGAAAAAGCAGTGATCCTCGCAGCCGGTCGCGGCACGCGCATGCGCGAGCTCACCAATGATCTTCCGAAACCGATGCTCGAAGTGCGCGGCAAACCGGTTCTGCAGCATATCATCGAAGGATTGCGCGACGCGGGAATACGCGAGGCTCTCATTGTTGTTGGCTATCACGCTGATGCTGTGTGGAATTTTTTCGGTGACGGTTCGCGCTACAGCATCAGCATTCAGTATGCGACGCAGACAGTGCAAGATGGAACCGGTCGCGTCGTGAATCTTGCCCGCGATTTCGTCGGCGATACTCCGTTCGTTTTAAGCTACGGCGACATCCTGGTCGATCCGACGAATTACAAACGCGTTGCCGATCTTCCGGCGAACGTCGAGACAATCATCACCGTTACGCGCGGTGAGGACGTCAGCAAAGGCGGCGCGGTTTTCTTGAACGAACAAATGGAACTCATCGACATTCGCGAAAAATCAAGACCGGACCAAACAACCAGCCCGTGGTACAACGCAGGCATTTATGCATTTCGTCCAAGCATTTTTGAATTCAGCGGCAAATTGAACTTGTCCCCACGCGGTGAATACGAATTGACCGACGCAATCCGCGCCATCGCGCATTCAGGCAAAAAAGTGAAAGCGCTCGAGCTGACAGGTGGATGGGCGGACGTGCGCGACCCGGAAGTGTTGGCGCGACTAAATCAAGAGTAGCGCGAGCCTCCGGCTTGCGTCTATTCGGCTCGCAGGCGAGACGCTTCCGCAAACATTATTTCAGCGCGACCGGTTTCTTCGCCTCCTCTACCAGTTTCTCAAAACGCGGATCGCCCCGCAGCGGATCCCAAAAAGGATGCAGCCGGAGTTCGCCGTAACTTAGCAAGCTCGGGACTTGCAGCGTCGCGGCAAGTTGGTTGATCGCGAGATCTTTCTCTCCGGTCCACGCATAGATAAGGCCGAGGTATTGCATGATCTCGGCCCCGTTGATTGCGTCTTTAGTGACCGGAAGCAGTGCGCTGGCGCGGCGGCCCTCACGGATAGCTTCCTCTTTTCGTCCCAGCCCGGCGTCGATCAGACCGAGCATACAGAGCGGCGGCCCCTCGTCGGGTCGTTCGCGAACGGTGCGCTCGACTTCGGCACGCGCCGTGCTAAACGCGTTTCGCGCGGCCGCGTCGTCCCCGAAGGCGCGCGCCACACAAGCTTTTAGAAAAGTTGCTGAGATAAAGAGCTGATTCTGGTTAAACCCAACCCCTCCGATCGTCGCCAGAGCGCGTTCGGCTAGAACTGGATCACGCTCGCACAGCGCGAGATCCAGCCAAACTTCACCAGCGAGCTGGGCCGCGCTTGGGTTTTCGTTAATCATAGCCGGAAATATCTTGCGCAAAGGCTTCGGGTCGGCCCGCCAAGCGAGATCAAGCCAGGCTCGATGTGCTCGCAGCTGAGCATCTTCGGGGGCCAACGCGATGGCGCGGTCCACGATGGCGACCGCCTCCGCAAAGCGGCGCATAAATAGGTAATCCGCCGCGAGCTCCCGGAGATTAGATAAGTTGTGTGGATCGAGGTCGAGGGTCTTTTCCCAGTTGCGCACCGCCTGGTTCCAGCGGCCCTGGCGATCGTCGATAAGAGCGGTCAATTCGAAGACCTGCGCGTTGTTAGGTAGCGTGCTCCGAGCAAGGGCAAGTTCCGACCGGGCATTGTTGTAATCGAGATTACAGCGGAGGTATCGAGCCCGCTCGAGATGCGTTTCGCCCGCTTCCGGCCGCAGATGAAGAGCACTCTTAACCGCGCGGTCGGCCAAGTCGCGTCGCGCCGGTGTGTGATCATAGATCAAGTAAAGCGTGCTGTGCACTCTGGCTAGCAGGCAGTACGCGAGGAAAAAATCCTGGTCGCGCGCGATGGCTTGATCAAGCAGACGTGCGGGCTCGAACAAGTTCGCTAAGTTGAACACGCCCTTCGTCACAAGCGATTCTGCGCGAACGTAAAGGTCGTAAGCGGCTAGGTCCTTGGTGGGTCGCTCCTCGATAGCAGACTTTGTCCTTGGTGATAGCTTCGCTCGAAGCTGGCCGGCAATTGCTTTGGCAATTTCGCTCTGAATTGCAAAGACGTCATCCAGTGGCCGATCATAGCGCTCAGCCCATAGGTGCGTGTCTGTCCGTGCGTCGATTAACTGCGCGGTGACTCGCACGCGATTTGCGTCGCGTTGCACGCTTCCCTCGACCACATGCGCGACGCGGAGTTCATTTCCGATCTGGCGTAGGTTACGCTTCTCGCCTGACTTGTATTGCAGCACCGACGTTCGGCTGATGACCTTTAAGTCAGCGATCTTCGCCAGGTCATTCAGGATTTCATCTTGTACACCATCAGCGAAAAACGCGTTTTGTGGATCGGCGCTCAGATTTTCAAACGGCAGCACCGCAATTCCAGCCGGCAGGGGGCGGGGTGATTCTCTCTCCCAGAACATCACACCAATCACAACTCCGAGGGCAACCAAGGATGACAGCAGCACTGTCGAAGTTGGATTCCGCTGCACCCACTTTCGTCCGTAAGTGAAAACTCCAGTGGGCCGTGCTCGAATCGGCTCATGCCTGAGCCAGTGTTCAAGGTCATCGGCAAGCGCTCCGGCGGATTTATAGCGCGCGTTGGGATCGCTTTCCAAGCACCGACCTACAATTGTCTCCAGATCGCGGTCGAGCGACGGTGCGAGTGAACGCAAACGCGGCGCAGGAGTCGCAGCAGCTTGATGAATAACATAAAGAACATTCGGGCCTACGAACGGCGGCCTCCCGGTCAGAAGGTAAAACAAAATCGCGCCTAAGCTGTAAATGTCGGCCGCGCTCGTGAGATCGGCCGCCCGGCACTCAGCCTGCTCAGGTGCGATGTAGCCTGGTGTTCCTAGTGTCTCCAGCGTTCTCGTGAGATCGCTGGTTTCATTCAACCATTTTGCCAGGCCAAAGTCACTCACCATCGGTTCGCCGTTTTCATCAAGCAGGATGTTTCCCGGCTGAAGATCGCGATGGAGAACTCCCTTGCCATGCGCGTAAGCAATCGCGCGCGCGACTTTTGCCATCACTTGTACACACTCGCGAGCATTGCTGCGGAGTTTCGGTGCCGCCGCACCAAGACTCCCACCCGTTGCGTATTTCATGCTGAAATACGGCAGGCCATCCTCGCTTTCGCCGACATCGTGAATAGGAAGAATGTTTGGATGATCGAGGCTCGAGACCGCTTCGGCTTCGCGCCGGAAGCGCACCAGCGTCTCGTGTGAATTCACCTGATGAGCGAGAATGCGCTTCACCGCGACAATCCGACGAGAGTGTTCCTGGCGGGCACGATAAATTACTCCCATGCCGCCGCGCCCGATTTCCTCCAGAATTTCGTAATGACCAAGGCGCCACGGTGTGCCAGTCACGTTCGCTTGTGCGAGGATGCTTTCGAACGTTTCGCGCGACCCGTCGCCTTCGGCGTCATCAAGCTCGATGCGAATGAGACAGGTCAGGCAATCCCCCTTCGCATTCAGCGGACGTCCGCACGTCGAGCAAGCTACGAACGTTGCTGGCAATGCGTTCATCTGCAAAACTTAGCTACTCGCCAGCACGCGAAACAGCTCGCGCAACTCTTCTCTTACCTCCGCATCGGTATCCACTGTGCGGCGCACCTCGGCGCGCAAAAATTCCCGATAACGCGCACGCAATCGAGTAACATGGCTACGTAAAGTCGAGGCTGGAAGCTCCAGGGCAGCTGCTAACTTATTATATGTTGCAGGGGATCGGCGCTCCCGGAGAGAAAGAT
>QHOF01000143.1:17338-17875 GCA_003219335.1 Verrucomicrobiota bacterium
ACTTTGTTCCTCCGCCAGTCTGTGCATTGCCGCCTCGATAACGGTGTCGGCGCACCTTCGCTCGAACACTGTGTCTTCACTGCCCGGCGATGCCGACGCGGAATGCGTCTGGAAGAGCGACTCAGCTGCTTCTGCCTGCGCCTCATCCAATGGCAAAAATTCGATCCCGCCGCCGCGCTTCAGGGTTCGTTCACGGTCGTAAACGTGCCCAAGGAAATTCTTGATCGACGCCAGCAGAAAGGAGCGGAACCTGCCTTTCTGTTGATCGACGAGGGCGTAGATCTTGTGTTCGATCAGATAAGCGAAAAAGCTTTGCGTGAGGTCTTGTGCATCATGCACGCTATATCCGCGGCTACGCACGAAAGTGTAAAGCGGCGCCCAGTAAGTTTCGCAAAGCTTCGCGAGCGCCGCGCGCGCAGTCGGTTCAGCGTCGCTGCTTCCCGCCGCGATAACCACGCTCCAATGGGTTTCAGGAAAGAAATCGCTCCCACCACTCCTGGTTCGCGCCAGAACTTTCACGTCCACGTTGTATCAGAA
>QHOF01000143.1:17882-29996 GCA_003219335.1 Verrucomicrobiota bacterium
TATCAGAAGCGGAGAAAGAAGCCAAGCCGCGAAAAAAGTAACGATTCCGTGCAGCATGCACCCCGGAATCCGTTTGGAAAAGGTGAAGCAACGATCAGTTCAAAAGCAAACAAAAGGAAATCCAAATTATGAAAAATCAAAACATTCAGTGCCATCGCGTTCCGATGGTCCTTACAGGGTTCATCCTGTTGGTCCTCCTGGCGAGTTCGTCGCCAGCCGCACCTGCGCAGACGTACCGCGGCACGCTTACTGGCGGCACGTTCTACTGTAACGGCGAACCAATCGATTACACGCCCACTGTCACCGGCACGTGGAACCTGATAATCGATCCACAAACGTCGGCTCAGCTTACGCTCGACGTCTTCGTCGACGGTAGGCATGACGTGGCGTTCGGGTACAATGCGTTGATACTGATCTCGCACGACGACGGCGTCTATGTGTTCTCGGCGTTCGGAGGCTTCGCGACGGCAACACTCGATACGAGTGTAACTCCGGCCAGATTTTCTTGGCACGTCGAATTCGGCATCAGCTGCCCGGATCAGAACCCCTTCAACTCGCTGACGTTCTTCGGAGTGGCGAACCGCGGAGGTGGATAGGAGCCTCCCTAGGATCACGCGAATTCACGAAAGGCCTGAAGTCGTCAGTTAAAGCCCAAAACCAACCAAACCATGAAAACCGGCCAGAAGTGAACTTCTCATGACGAGAAGTCACACAAAGCCAAAACAAGAAAGAAAATCATAATATGAAAAATCGAAACATTCAGTTCAAACCAACAGCAGGACTTCTGATCCCGCTGCTCCTCGCCTGCTTTGCGGCAGTGTTTATCTCGGCACCTACTTCGGCACGAGCAGGCGAGATGGTACCGTTCAATGGCACTGTCTCGGGTACGATCATTTCGAGTGTGCCTCTGGACGAGTGCCACGTGCTTATCGAAGTCGTCAACGGGGGAAATGCGATGCAGTTGGGCCGCTTCAACGGAACGGCGGAATTCGTCCTCAATGTCTGCGACCTGACCTATGTCGGCAGCTACGTATTTACCGGGGCCAACGGCGACAGTATTTCCGGCCCGTTCACCGGGACCCTGACCCCAACACCGATCCCGGGCGTATTCGACAACAACGAACTCGCCTTTATAACCGCCGGCACTGGCCGCTTTGCCAACGCGACTGGCACATTCAACCTGGGCGGACAAATAGATACTAACACCGGAACTTTTTCCCTGCCCTGGCAAGGGACAATCTCCAGCGTCGGCTCGACAAGGCGGTAGAGATTGCACTGTGTGATCCGCGCGAATGGGCAGATGTACGCGATTCCCGAAATTCTGGCGCGACTAAACCATCCCGCGTGACGCACCGGGGTCATTCCGAGCCGAGCGAGGAACCTCACAGTCGTAGCCTGCATCAATACAAATTAGCGCAGCAGTTCATACGCCGAGTACGTGGCGGGCACTCTCGCTGATATGCGTGATCCTGCAGATTTGGAAGATCCCTCGCTTCGCTCGGGATGACCGCATTACTGCCTGCCGATCCTATCGCGCCCGTTCGGCCGGTTCCGCGGAGGGTTCTTCGCCGATTTCTTCTTCGATTTCGCGTCGCCACTCGCGCGACAGCCATCGCCTCAGGACCCCATAAAGCAGATATGCCAGGAACAAAACTGCCGGCATCCATTCGTAATACATCGCCGTGAAAATGAGCACCACCGCGATGGCCAGAAATCGCTGCATCGATTTCGTCGCCCGCCATCTCAGTACCTTTAAGTCGCGATCGCGGACGTGAGAACCTCAGGCTCGTTATCTGTTACCAGGACGGTATCTTCGATCCGGATGCCGCCAAGTCCGAGGCACTTCTCCGCGCGCTGCCAATCGACGCTGCGTCGATATCGGCGGCGGCGCTTCGGATCATTGAGAATACTCGGGATGAAATACAATCCCGGCTCGACAGTTGTCACGTCTCCGGCCGCCAGCGGTAAGTCCATGCGCAGGTTTTTCAATGCCGGAGTTTCATCCTTCGGTCGTCCAGGATAACGGCCGCTCGCATCGCGAACGCCGAGACCAACCAGATGACCCAGCCCATGCGGAAAGAACAGCGTGTGCGCCCCCTGCTCGACGAGCGATTCTGCGCGACCCTTCATCAGCTTCAGATCGATCAGGCCATCGGTTAATTCAGTCGCAGCTTTTAGATGAATCTCTTTCCATTCTCTGCCGGGTAGGCAGCGCTTTATCGCGGCGCGCTCGACCGACAAAACGAGATTTAGCAAGTCGCGTTGAAACCGGGTGGGCTTCTCGCCAGCAACGAACGTCCGCGTCACGTCGATGACGTAGCGTTCAACCTCGGCGCCCGCGGAAAAATGCAGCACACCCGCGTTTGGTCCCGAGCCGATAATCGTTCCATATCCGACCGATCGGCTCCGTGTCGGAAAAATTCCGCTTCGAGCTCAATCTGCAGTGCTCTTTCCGTAACTCCCGACGCAATGTGCTGCCGTACAGTCGAGAAGCCTGCCGCCGTCGCGGCCGCCGCTCGGCGGAGCAATCCGATTTCGAGCTCTTCCTTACTCCGCCGGGCGTGCGTAAATTGTTCGCGAACGCGCACGATGTCGCCCTCATCGGAGCGCACTCCACGCAACTGCGCGCCTAAATTGATGATTGACCGCCCACGGCGACGCCCGAGCCAGGCCTCTAAACGCGAAACTGGTGTGCCGACTCCTTCGGTTCGTCCTTCCCACATTTTCTCCGCCTCGGTCACATCCGCCACGAAAGAAACCCAGGCGTTCGAAGAATGCTGCCGCGGATCGAATGCCAGAACCCCGCCAGGCAAATCGATTCCTGTCAGATAGTAATACTCTGAGTGCGCCCGGAACGGATACGTTTGATCCGATCCGTCTGGGAGCGGGATGGGTTCTCCAGCGCCAATCAGCAGAAGCTCGTCGCTAAGTCCCATAGCCTTCGCAATACGTGCACGACGTTGTACAAGATGTTTCAAATGTCTGGTATGTTCAGTGACTCCGCAGCGTTTTGGAAATCAAAAATAGCGCTTGACGTTTCAATACGCACGAGCGTATTAATACGTCCATGGGTAGGCGTTCTCTACGCGGCGACATTTTGCAGGCCGGGTTGCGCGTCATGTTTCGCTCGGGTTATCACGGAGCGAGCGTGCGAGATATCTGCGCGGCCGCCCGTGCCCCGCAGGGTTCGTTCACCAATCATTTTCGGTCGAAAGAAGCGTTCGCCGCTGAAGTTCTAGACGGGTACTTCGATTACTTGAAAGGATTGATCGGCGAGGCGTTAAATGATGAGAGTCTAACGCCGCGCCAGCGGCTCAAGCGGTATCTCGACATCATCACGGGTAAGCTGGAACGCGATCGCTGGAAGGTTGGATGCCTGTTCGGTGATTTAAGTCGTGGAGCAAGTTCTCACAGCAATCTCTTGCGCGAGCGGCTCGATGCGATTTTTCGAGAATGGCGCACTCCTTTCGCATCGTGCATTGTGGCCGCGCAGGCTGCAGGCGAAGTCGATTCGCAGTTCGATGCCACAGAACTCGCCGAATTTTTATTGGCATCCTGGCAAGGCGCAATTCTACGAATGAAAGTGGAGCGGCGACCCGCAGCTCTTGAGCGATTCAAAACCATTGTGTTTGAAACCGTGTTCAAGGCCCGAAGTCAGCATGCCGCATCGGATCGCGCTTTGGCATTGCACGGATCGCCGACACGTCGCCGTAGCGGACACTCTGTGCGGAAACGCAGTCGTCGGCGGTGAACCTTAAAACAAGATTGGAGATGAGCATGAAACAGAGATCGTTGTTTTGGACAGTTGGTATGATGACCGTCGTTGTGGCGGCCGCTGCGATGGCTGCGGAGAAGACGAAGAGTGAGCAAGCCTTTGATCGTCTGGCATCGCTCCAAGGACAATGGGAAGGTGAAGAAAAAGGCAGTAAATTCAACGTGATTTACACGCTCACAGCAAACGGGAGCGCCTTGATGGAAGAGTTTCGACCCCACTCCGGGCCTGTGATGATTACGATGTTCACGGTCGATGGTGACCACTTGATTGCGACGCACTACTGCTCTGCCAGGAATCAACCGCACATGGTGACGTCCGCCATCACGGATGTGCAGAAGCCGCTGGTATTTTCGCTCACCGCGATCACGGGATTGAAATCGCCAAACGATTGGCACAACACCGGCCTCACAGTCATTCAGGAGGACAACAATCATTTGACTCAAGAATGGACCTACGAGGCCAAGGGCAAGAGCGGAAAAAGCGTGTTCCGCTTCACGCGCGTACGGCAGGGAGCGAGTTAATGATCGCACGATTGTGGCATGGGTGGACCAAACCCGAGAATGCCAACAGCTACGAAAAACTTCTGCGGACCGAAATCCTCCCAGGCTTCGATCGCGTCGGGGGTTACAACGGGGCGTATTTGTTCCGCGAGGACGGCGAGACTGAAACTGAGTTCGTCACATTGACCCTCTTCGAAGATTTAGAAGCTGTTCGCCGCTTCGCTGGCGAGAACTATGAGGCCGCGGTCGTGCCAGCGGAGGCGAAGAAACTTCTTTCCCGATTCGATCAGCGGTCGAAACATTACCAGATTGTCATTACTCCCGCATGAGACGACAGATTGCCGCGCTCACAGCCGCGTGCCTGGTCAGTTTATGTGAGTCACCTCGGCCGCCTATCTTTGCAGCGCAGGAGAATCTGGTTGACGGCAAGGTCACGCGAGATGGCACCGATCTATACTATATGATCGTTGGCTCGACTGGTGATTATGTGCTCGTGCTAAGTGGCGGTCCAGGTGAAGACATCCGGTCGATGCAAGGCGTCGCTGACGAGCTCGGCAAGAAATATCGATGTATTATGTGGGAACAACGCGGGACCGGTAGATCAAAGCTCCCGAAGTACGATCCCTCAACCATTAATCTAAGCGCATATCTCGCAGATATCGAGGCGCTCCGGAAGCACCTCCAGACGGAGAAGTTTATCGTGGTGGGAAACTCATGGGGAATGATTCTGGGTCTTGCTTATGCAGGCACCTACTCAAGCGCGGTGCGTGCAGTAGTCACCATCGGCTCCGGTCCGATTACCTATGAATACCTAGGTGTCTTTGGCGACAATCAAAACACGCGCTTGTGGCCGTATGAATTGGAAGTGCGCGACTTCTGGCGAGAGTCTTCCCGAGAAGCAGCTAACTTTGACCGAGCTCAATTTGAACGTTTACGCGCGGCGACCTCAGCATACTTCTATGATCGAAAGAAGGCTTTGCAGATGGCTATGGAACTTAACCCCGACCATTACAATTTCCGCGTTCCTCCGGCCTTTCTCCAAGCCGAGGGAAAGTATGACATCCGGCCGAAACTCAGAAGTATTGCGGCTCCAGTTCTTCTACTGCAAGGGCGTCAGGATCTAGCGGGAGAAGCGAATATTTGTGAAGCGCACTCCTTGATCAGAAATTCGAGGCTCGCGTTCATCGACAAATGTGGGCACTTGCCATGGCTGGAGCAGCCAGAGCAAACTTGGAAAATTGTCGAGGAGTTCTTGGCGCAGCTACCGCATTAACGTTCGGGTTAACGGCGCGCGAATCGTCGAGCGCACCTTGCGCCCGCACCGACGATTACTGATCACTGATCGCGCCTTCCACAGGCGGTTCTTCGCCGATTTCTTCTTCGATCTCGCGGCGCCATTCGCGGGATAGCCATGTTCGCAGCACGCCGTAAAGCAGATACGCCAGAAACAAAACTGCCGGCATCCATTCATAATTCAGCACTGTGAAGATGAGGAGCAGGATGATGATCAGAAAACGCGGAATCGATTTCTTCGTTTTCCAGTTCAGTGCCTTAAAACTCGGATATTCAAACCGGCTGAACATCATGAAGGATAGAAAGAGCAGCAACGGCGGCAGAACAAAGCGCCAGTTGCCAAGGCGATGTTCACCTTCAGCAAGCCAAAGCAGAAACAATGTGATCGACGCAATCAAACCCGCCGCAGCGGGAATGGGAAACCCCGTGAAAGTGTTTTGATGGTTCGCTCCGTTACGCTTGACCGTCGCGGAATTGAAACGAGCCAGGCGCAACGCGCCACAGGCGAGATAAATGAACGCGATAATCCAGCACGCGCGCGGAAATTCCTGCAACACGACGCGGTAAACCATCAACGCCGGGGCGAGCCCGAACGAAACAATATCCGCCAGCGAATCGAATTCGCGGCCGAATGGACTCTCGTGCCCGCCGAGCCGCGCAAGGCGTCCGTCGAGAAAATCAAAAACAAATGCGCCAAGAATGAACCAGATGGCGGCGTGAAAAAGATCAGATGCCGCGTCTGGGTTGGAAGCTTGGAGTAAGGCGCCTTCCAAGATTTTGAGCGTTGCAGTAAATCCGCAAAACAGATTCCCCGCCGTCATCAAATTCGGCAGGAGATAGATTTTGGAGGGCTGTTCGTTCATGAGTCAGGCAGTCGCGCGATAATTGTCGATCCCCCGAGGACGTGATCGCCTACTTTCACAAGAACTTCAGCGTTGAGCGGCAAATATAATTCCGTTCGCGAACCGAAGCGAATCATTCCGAACCGGTCCCCTTTCTTCAATTCGTCCCCGATTTGAGCCCAGGCCACGATGCGTCTCGCAATCGCTCCAGCGATCTGGCGCACAACCACAGTGACGCGTGGATTCTCAAAAGCCCACGTCATCGATTCGTTCTTCTCGGGACAATCCGCGCTGCGCGCATCGAGATAAAGTCCTTCCCGGTGCTGGCGGTGAGTGACCCTGCCATCAATCGGCGCGCGATTCGTGTGCACATCGAAAATCGACAAAAAAATTCCGACACGGCGCGTCCTTGTTTTGAGCACCTCGTTTTCATTCGACTCGATGATGTCCATCACTGTTCCATCAGCAGCCGCCACGACCAGACTTGGATCTGGCGGTGCCATCCGTTCCGGATCCCGGAAGAACGCAACAGTACAAAGAAACAGCAACAGAAAGAACAAAGATAACCACGCGGCGAAGAACGCAGCTACCACGCCGAGCAGCGCAAGAAAAGCGAAAATCCAGCGTGCTTCGGAGAGCGTTTGGAGACGCATGAGCGGAGTCTATTTTCAGAGCTTGGAAGAGCCCGGTCAAGACGCCAAAAATTGGCGAATGGAACGAGCGCGACCAACCACAATATCATGGGCTTTGCGGCGCGCTCACCTCCAACCGGTAGCGGAAATAAGTAGCTCAAAACCACGTGATTATTTGTTGTTTCTAGGCCGTTTCTGGGTATCATCTTTTCTGTGGGGCGTTTGGCCCCGCTTTTATGCCCCAAGTTCAAGCAGAAATCCCGGCCGAAAAATTATCTCGCAGCTCGACCGGAATCGCCGTCACGCAGAAATATGACGCGGCGCAAATTGATAAGCTGGAAGGCCTCGAAGCGGTCCGGAAACGGCCCGGGATGTTCATCGGAGATCCAGATGAGCGTGGGCTGCATCATTTGGTTTACGAAGTCGTCGATAACTCCATCGACGAACATCTGGCGGGATTCTGCACGAACATCGAACTAACGATTCATGTCGATGGCTCGGTTTCTGTGCGGGACAATGGCCGCGGCATTCCCATCGATATTCATCCAAAATGGAAAATGCCGGCGATTGAGCTGGTTCTGACAAATCTGCACGCCGGCGGAAAGTTTGGACAGGGCGCCTACAAGTATTCCGGCGGCCTGCACGGTGTGGGCGCGAAATGCACGAACGCCCTCTCGGAATGGTTCAAGGTAGAGGTATCGCGCGACGGCAAAGTCTATCACATGGCTTTCGCCAAAGGGAAAACGACCGACAAACTTACCGTAATCGGTGAGGTCAAAAGCAAAAAAACCACCGGAACACTGATCACGTTTCTGCCTGATCCGACGATTTTCACCATTACGACCGAGTTCAAATTCGAGCGGTTAGCGACCCGCTTGCGCGAACTTGCCTTCCTTAATCCCGGTCTCGAAATCACTCTAACGGACGAGCGTAACGACCCGCTGAAAAAGGAGAAATTTTTCTATAAATACGGCATCGAAGAGTTCGTAAAGCAGTTGGGCGAGAATAAACAAGTGCTGCATCCGAAGCCGGTCGTGATTTCGCGACAGCGCGATGAAGTCTTTGTCGATGTCGTGCTGCAATACAATGACAGCTACAACGACCAGATTTTGGCGTTTGCCAACTCCATCCCCAATCCTGATGGCGGCACGCATGTCACTGGTTTCCGCACAGCGCTAACCAAAGCTGTTAATCAATACGCCAAGCAAAATAGTCTGCTGAAAGAGAAGGACCCCTCCATCTCGGGAGACGATGTGCGCGAAGACGATGTGCGCGAAGGTTTGACCTGCGTGCTCAGCATCAAGTTGCCCAATCCTCGCTTCGAGTCGCAGACCAAGGTGAAGCTCGTTAACACAGAGATCGACGGGATCGTGAACTCGGTCGTCTATGACGGGTTGATGACTTACTTCGACAAAAATCCGCCGATTGCGCGCCGCATCTTCGACAAAGTTCTCACTGCGGCGCGAGCGCGGGAAGCTGCTCGAAAAGCCAGGGAAACAATCCGCAAAGGCGCGCTCACCGGTGGTGGATTGCCCGGGAAACTCGCGGATTGTTCGGAGCGCGATCCGGAATTGACGGAGCTTTACATTGTCGAGGGCGACTCGGCAGGCGGTTCCGCGAAACAGGGTCGGGATCGGCGTTATCAGGCGATTTTGCCGATTCGCGGCAAGTTGATCAACGTCGAGAAAGCGCGCGAAGACCAATTTCTCAAAAACGCTGAGATCCAGGCGATGATCACAGCGATCGGCACGGGTATTGGCAAACCGAAAGAAGATGGCAATGGCAAGGATGAAGGTCGCTTCGACCTGTCGAAGCTGCGTTATGGCCGCATCATTATCATGACGGATGCGGATGTCGATGGCTCACACATTCGCACCCTGTTGCTGACCTTTTTCTTCCGGCAGATGACGGAACTCGTGCGCGCGGGCAGAATTTACATCGCGCAGCCGCCGCTTTATCAGATCAAGCGAAAAAAACGCGAAGAATACGTCGATGACGACGTTCAGCTAAACAAAATTCTCATTTCGCTGGGCGCGGAGGATGTGCGGCTAAAAAATCTTGCGGACGACAAGGAGATCACCGCAGCACAACTGAAAGACATTCTCGAATCCCTCGAAAAACTCGCCAAGCTGAGCGAAGCAGTTCGCCGGCACGGCGGCGATTTCGAGACGTATCTCGCCCACCGGAATTCCCGGTCGGGTAAACTGCCGACGTATCTTGTGAAAGTACGCGAGGGCAATGAGGAGACGGTGCATTATTTTCACGACGAAAAAGCGGTGCGCCAATTTCACGAAGCGAATCTCGATCTTAATTTGTTCGACACCCAGATCGAGCAGGAGCTGCTGCCGCTGGGAGCTCAGGCACCGGTGAAAACAAATGGCGTTCGCCGGCGTGGCAAGCTGGTCGAGCTGCACGAGTCGGCCGCGATCCAGAAAATCATCGCCGAGCTGGCGCGAAAGGGTTTGAAGGTCGATCATTACGCCACCAGCGACCGGCCCATCTTCGAATTGATTGAGGGCGAAGGCGAGAAAGCAGTTTCGCATCCGCTTTTTTCGATTCCCGAAATCCTGCAAAAAATTCTGGAGATCGGCCGCCGTGGCGTGCAGATCAAGCGTTTCAAAGGTCTCGGCGAAATGAACGCCAAAGAGCTGTTCCAGACCACGATGAATCCGGAGAAACGCAAGCTCCTAAAGGTGGATCTTAACGAGGACAATGCTGTCGATGCCGATAAGATGTTCACGATTCTAATGGGCGACGTGGTCGAACCGCGCCGCCAATTCATTGAAGACAACGCACTAAACGTGCGCAACCTTGATGTATAAATTTCGCGATGGGCGGACTGTTTCACAACTTGCGCCATCCTCATCGCTGTTACGTGGTGTGCGCCATCCCGCGCTCGGGCAGCAATCTGCTCACGGACGGCTTGCACGCCACGCGCCGGGCAGGTCGTCCGAAGCAGTTTTTCCTGCGCGCGTCCGTGGCGCACTTTGCAGCCCTCCACGGATTGAACTCGTCCGGAGACTTTGCGGCCTACGTTCGAAGCATCGCCAGAGCCGCGGCCACCTCAAATGAAGTGTTCGGGTTTAAGTTGATGAGCTGGTATTTGGACGATTTTCTCGCACGGCTGCGTGAGACACGGGCATTCGGCGACGCAGCGGCATCCGATCTCGATCTTTTGAGCAATGCCTTTCCGCGCCTTCAGTTCGTGCACATTATCCGGAAAAATAAACTGCGGCAGGCATTGTCGAAAGCCCGCGCGGTTCAGACGAATCTTTGGAAAGTGCAGGATGGCAAAGGGCCGCAAGGAGAGCCGCGGTTCGACGCGAACTTGATTGAGCAATGTTTAAGAGAAGGCGAGCAGCAGGAACAAAGTTGGGACCGTTTTTTCCAGCGCACGGGCGTCTCGCCTTTCCGGGTCGAGTATGAAAAACTATATGAGGATTACGAGACGACCATCCGTGATGTCCTGGACTTTCTGAAAATTTCTCTGCCGCGCCGCGTTCGCATCGGTACGCCGGTGACAATTAAACAATCGGATGAGATCTCTCACGCTTGGGAAGAGCGTTTTCTTAAGACCCATTACGCCGCCCTTGCGCAGAGTTAAGCCGTGTATAACCCGAACGAAAAAATCGAACCGGTGAATGTAGCCGAAGAAGTATCGAGGTCCTTTCTCGATTACTCGATGTCGGTGATCATCTCGCGTGCGTTGCCGGACGCGCGCGACGGCCTCAAGCCTTCGCAAAGAAGAATTCTTTACGCGATGCACGACCTGTCGCTTTTCCCGGGGCGACAGCATCGCAAGTGCGCAAAAATCTGCGGCGACACCAGCGGTAATTATCATCCGCACGGCGAAGCGGTGATTTACCCCACGCTTGTGCACATGGCGCAACCGTGGGCAATGCGCGAGCCGCTGGTCGATGGTCAGGGGAATTTCGGGTCGGTCGAAGGCGATCCGCCGGCAGCCATGCGCTACACCGAAGCCCGCATGACGCATCTCGGCGCCGCGCTCATGACCGACATGGAAAAGGACACAGTCGATTTTGTCCCGAACTATGACGCCGACCGTTTTCCCAGCTGCGTTTCCCAATCTGCTGGTGAACGGCGGAACCGGTATCGCCGTCGGCATGGCCACCAACATTCCGCCGCACAATCTAAGCGAGGTGATCGACGGCATTTGCGCGCAGATCGATAATCCCGACATCACGCTTGACGAGCTGATGAAGCATGTGAAGGGACCGGATTTTCCCACCGGCTGCGTCATCTGCGGTGTAAGCGGGATCCGGCAATATTTCGAAAACGGCCGGGGCAGCATGAAAGTGCGCGGCAAAGCCGGCGTCGAAGAATTGAAAGGCGGCCGCGAGCAAATCGTCATCACGCAAATTCCGTACGGCGTGAACCGCGCCACACTAGTCGAGCGCATCGCGCAACTGGTAAACGAAAAAGTGCTGACTGACATCAGCTACGTCGGCGATCAGTCGGACGAAAACACGCGCATTGTCATCGAGCTAAAACGCGATGCAAACCCGAAAGTCATCATCGCGAATCTTTACAAGCACACCGCGCTGGAAAGTTCGTTTGCGGTGATCATGCTGGCGATCGACCACGGCCGGCCGAAGCTGCTCTCACTCAAGGAAGCAAACGCCGCTTATATCGAGCATCGCCGCGAAGTGGTCCTGCGCCGCACGCGTTTCGAATTGCGCAAGGCGGAAGAACGCGCGGAGACGCTGGAAGGTTATCTCATTGCGCTCGCGAACCTCGATGAATTCCTGCGCATTATCCGCGGGTCGGCCAGTCGCGATGAAGCGCGAGTGAAACTGCTCGCATTTGAATTCACCAAACGGCAGGTGGAACAAATCGGCATCCTGATCCGCAATCCCGCACGCCTGACCAATGGCCGTTACGCGTTCAGCGAGCAGCAGGCCGACGAAATTCTGAATCTTCGCCTCTATCAATTGACCGGGCTTGAGCGCGAAAAGATCGACAAGGAATACAAGGAGCTTCTTGAGACCATCAAGGATTTGCGCGACATCCTGGCCAAAGAACAGCGCGTCTTCACCATCATCAAAAAGGAA
>QHOF01000143.1:30085-31516 GCA_003219335.1 Verrucomicrobiota bacterium
TCAGCATCACCTATGGCGGTTTTATCAAGCGCACGGCCGTCAGCGCGTTTCGCGCACAACGCCGCGGCGGCAAAGGCGTGATCGGCATGGCTACGCGCGAAGGCGCAACCGAGGCGGAGGAAGGCGATTTCGTCGAGCATCTCTTCACCGCTACTACCCACGATTATCTGATGTTCTTCACCGCGAGGGGACGCGCTTACGTGGAAAAAGTCTATGAAATCCCCGAGATGGGACGCGCGGCCAAGGGCCGCTCCATCGCGAATATTCTCGAGCTCAAGCCCGATGAAAAAATCGCCGCCACAATTCGAGTTCAATCCAAAAAGTCCGGCACAGGGCCGAGCGCTGTCGATCAAACGTGGGATGAAAATCTGCACATCGTTTTCGCGACCGAATCTGGCATCGTTAAAAAATCGAATCTATCTGATTACGCGAATGTCCGGCGCGGCGGAATTATCGCTATTCAAATCGAAGAAGGCGACCGCTTAATCGACGCGAAACTAACGAACGGCAACAATGAAATTGTTCTCATTACGAAAGACGGAATGAGCTTGCGCTTCCACGAAGAGCAACTGCGCGATCAGGGCCGCAACACCGTCGGTGTCTGGGGAATTCGTCCGAAGAAAGGCGATCATGTCGTGGCCATCGCCATCGTCGATCCGAATGCCATGCTGTTGGTGGCCGGCGAAAACGGGATCGGTAAACGCACACCGTTTGACGATTACCGGCGTCAATCGCGCGGCGGCAAAGGCATCATCACGATGAAGACCGGAGAAAAAACCGGCGACGTCGTCGGCGCGCTCACGGTGCGCGAGACAGACCAGATCATGTTAATCACCAACAAAGGCCAGATGGTCCGCACCCGGGTCAAGGAAATCCGTGAGACCGGCCGGAACACCATGGGCGTAAAATTGATGGATCTGCGTAACGGCGAGAAACTGCAGGCCATCGCGCCAGTCGTCAGCCAAGCGGAAGAGGAAGAAGCCCAGGCCGCTGAAACATCAGCTGACATTTCGTAAGAACAGCCTTTGCTCAGCGGACGCGCGCCGGAGCATGGGAAGTGGTTAATCGTATTGCGCTTGCAAAAATGAAGAAGGAAGACCGAGAACAGTCTTCCTCTTCGCAGTGAATAACCGCACCCCGGCCTAGTAACCGCCACCCATCGTATGCGTTGTTGTGGTCGTCGTAGCGGGCGGTGGCGGCTGCGTAGTCACGGTGGTTTGACGCGTTGTGGTTGTGGTGGTCTCGGGTTCGCTGGAACAGGAGACCAGCATCAAGCCGGCCAGTGAAAGCGCAGAAATCAGAATGATCGATTTTTTCATAATGTTGAATTGCCTCTTTAACAACGATTCGTCACAAGTGGCTCTGAAAGATGTATTAGAACGAAGAAATTCTTTTAGATTTCGATCTTGGCTCGCCGCTTCTTTAACTCGC
>QHOF01000144.1 GCA_003219335.1 Verrucomicrobiota bacterium
GGCCGTTGTCGCCCACGCCATCACATTAGAAGGATTGTTGATGTCCACGCCCACAACCCAGCCGTGATAATTGCCGCAGTCACCCGCGTATCCGGAATAAGCCACGTACACTCGGCCACCTACGAGAGCTAATGCACCTCGGTCTTCCTGCACTGAGGAATCAAACGTCATGCTGTTATAGTGAGCGGCGGTATTTACGTCCACAGGCCAGCCCGCATTGGTCGCGCCCGTGTCCACGTTCAGCGAAAAAATGAGATGTTTTTTCGTATTGCCCGCATCGGGCGTGGTGAACGCATCAATAAGGAGTGCGCGCGAGGCCAGATCGACACTGGGGGTACTGGTGATCCCGACCGGATCGATATTACCGCACTCGAGGTGGCTTAATGGAACTGGAGCACCGACGTTTCGCTGCCAGATTACCACCCCAGTAGTGGCGTTGAGCGCATAAACATTGTTCGATTCTGTGACCAATGATCATCGGCCCGTTCGGACCCCCTTCGATATAAAGCGGCTGGGCATAAACGTTGCCGGAAATGCCGCCGTTGAAGTTCAGGTCGCGCGTCAAGTTTGCAGCGGCCGATAATGTAAAAGCAGCATCGATGTACACCCCGTCGCGCGAAGCGTTGTTGTGTTCCTGAGTGACGTTAACCTGAGCGTGTGCTTCGGCGCCGCTCAGCACGGCGATGCCGAAGACCGCAACTACAGATCTCAGTCGCATCAGCCCTCCATACATCCAGGCATACCGGCTTAGAACATCGCCGTCGCGTTGTTTGAATAGGTTAAAGTTAAAGAGAGCTGATTGTGATGTGGATTTCTTCTTCATAGATAATGTGAGTTGTTTCCCTCTGCGGTGAATCTGCAATCGCACAGCCAAATCCTCGGTGCAATGCAAAAAGAGTGTCAATATCTTTGAAAATTTTGCTTTGGTTCATGTCCCTGCACCCGAAATCGATTCGCGGGAAATCCGCGGGCGCAGGAATCTACGGCGACGGCGCATCGGAAAGACTTCTGGCCGGTGGACCGTCGTAGCCATGGTTTACTGGATCGATCCGGCGCATCGGTTTCTCGCGATTTTGTTCTTCGATTACGTGCGCGATGAGTCCGGGAGTGCGCGCAATCATAAAAACACCATTGAACGCCGCGGGATTCATTCCCAGATCGGCGAGGATCGCGCCGATCGCCCCGTCCACGTTGATAGGAAGTACCTTTTTCGCCTGAGCGAATGCCTTCTCAACCGCGCGCGCGGCCTGCATGTGCGCGCCATCCAGGCCGGCCTCGCGCGCCAGCTCGAACAAACGCGTTGTGCGCGGGTCCTTGGTGTGCAGCCGATGACCAAATCCCGACATGCGTTCACCTGCTTCGCGCATGGTCGCAAGCGTACGCGTTGCCGCCTCATCCATTGAAATCGATTCGCGCGCGGCGCGATCGGCAATTGCTTTCAGTTGGCGTGCGCAATCTTCAATCGCACCGCCGTGATGTCGATTGATCGACATGATCCCGGCAGCGACCGACGCGCTCAACGCTGCGCCGGTGGATGCAACAGTGCGCGCGGCCAATGCGCTCGGAGGCGTCGCGCCATGATCAATCGACGACACTAAAATCGCGTCCATCAAGCGCGCGATCGCTGGCAACGGCAATTCGCCTGTCAAAGTTAAATAAACCGCCGCGCCAAAGGAAACGCGTCCCATGAGTTCGGCAATGTTGTATCCGCGCACCGCGACTTTGTTAGGCTCAACGCGCGTGATGGCAGTATTCCAGACCGCATTCTTATCGGCTACACTCATCAGACTTTCTCCTTTCATTTTCTTGAGAATGTTGACGACGGCATCCGGCAAATCGCCGAACGCGTCGACCAGGACCGCGCCGGCTTCGCGCAACGCTTTCACTTTCCCGGCGTACGTGCCCCGACCACCTTCGATGATCGCGCCCGCGTGACTGAATCGCGTGCCTTCGCGCGCTGCTTTGCCGCCGATGTACGCGATCACCGGCTTTGTGATTTTTCCATCGATGATCAGTTGCGCGAGTTCCTCCTCTTGTGACGAACCGATTTCGCCAAAGATCACGATCGCTTCCGTGAGGGGATCATTTTCAAACATCAGCGCCGCGTCCGGGAGACGAATTCCAATAACCGCGTCGCCGCCGATGTGCACGATCGTTGAGATGCGCACGCCTGCTTGCCCGAGATAATATCCCGTGCTCGAAGCCATGCCGCCCGAGCGACTGATCACGCCGACGCCTTTCGGGACGCCGGGCTTAAACCACTGACGCGCGCTTTCCGCGCGGCCGCCAATCATGCCGACCACTGCCTTCCCGGGGCTCAGGACACCGAGCGTATTCGGTCCGAGAAACGTCGCGCCGTTGCCTTTGGTCGCCGCGGCGATCTCCATCGCGTCCCATACAGGAACGCGATCGGGCACAAGCACCGTGAGTTTAATGCCTGCTTCAATCGCGGAGATCGCAGCGTCTTTTACCCCGGCCGCAGGCACAAAAACGACGGACACATCGATTGTGCCTAACGACTTCACCGCCTCGTCTGGCGTGTTAAACACTGGGACGCCGAGCACGCTCTGCCCGCCTTTGCCGGGTGTCACGCCCGCGACGACATTTGTTCCGTATTCCCGCATCAGTCGCGTGCGCGCCCGGCCTTCTCGACCGGTGATTCCCTGCACCAGCACGCGCTTTTTCTTATCAATCAAAATCGCCATCGCAGTGTCATGTTGATCACACCAGAGTCGTTTTCCGAGTGGTTCAGGATAAAGTCGTCGTCTATACAGTTCTGCATACTGCGAGGCAGGACCAGCATTGGAAAGCCCGAATATGATAAGAGCATTTCCAGACGGTTGGTTTTTGCTGCCTTTCTTGCACGACGATGCGGTAGGGAAATGGGCGAGGGCGGACCTGCCGGCGCTGCTGGCGAACTCTGTAGAGGAACGGATTGCGTGGTAGCTCGGCCAATTTTTTGCGTACCGTCCGCAGGAAGTTACGCCCTAATCCAGCCTGCTGTCGTTCATACCACTTTTCAGCTTCCAGGAGGTCCGCGTCCACCTCTGGGCGGACTACCAATCTGAATTTCACTCGCCTGATCTCCGCTTAAGGCGAGCATTGAACTCCTCCCACGGGATAGCGCTTTGCGGATTTTTTTCGTGAGCCTCAATTCGCGCCTCGATGAGCGCTTTCTGCTCGTCTGTCAGCGGATCGTCAGCGTCCAGCCAGTCGTCGCCATCCAATTCTACGATTTTGAGATAGATTTCCTCTCTCTCCTCCGCAGTCAGCTTTGGAAGCTCCGCCAGAATCTCCACCTTGCTCATGCAATTAAACTACTCAGTCAGCGAGCGATTGTCATCTGCTCATCACCTGTAACAGGTCGTCCAATCCAGGAATATCAAGTTCCAAATAGAAGGCTTCGATTCCGGCAAGGCGGCATTCCACGTCGCAGGCGAGCAGCTCGGAATCCCTGCTGGCGAACTCTTCGGTGGGAATCGAAGTCGCTGGCGCGCCGGCACGATCGACAACGAGACCGCCCGAATGTTCCTCGACAGCGGCGCGGATCTGCGGCCAACGTGCGCTGTCGATCCAAACACGGCCGCCTTTGACCGGAAAATTTATAGCCGCGGGATCTTTGATAAACTTCGGCATGCGCAGCGCGCGCGGCTGCCATTTGGCGCCGCCAGCGTTCTCGACTAACTCCGTGAAGCGCGCGGCGATGAATGCAGGCGTATCGGTCTTGCGATAACCCTCGATGGACGCGTGAAGCACTTTCGACATCCGATGCAAAATGTCCACGGCACGATCCTCGGTGTTGCCACCCAGACGAATCACCGCTGGAATGTCGAGATCGAGTTCCCAAAATGCTTTCGCCAAACCGTACGCGGACCAGTATTGTTCCTGGCTCGCAACCCCGGAGCCGGAACCGAAATAACCGACCAGATCGCGCTGGGCCAGAATAATTCGCGCAGCGCGATAAACCTTCGAGGCGGATGGATTGCCACTCGTGTCGGTGAAATTTGCGATGGTGAATCCGGCGTTCACGATGGCGTCCATCGACATCATCGAGCCACCACCGCCTGCGCCGTGGAAACCCACGAGACCTTTGGAACGTTTCGGCGCCGTGGTCGCCAACTGCGCGAAATAAAATGTGCCGCGATGATCGTTTTGTTCGACGGCGTAAGCGACGCGCTCGAGCTGCGTTGGCGGATGATCGAACTCGCGGGCAATTTCAATTTTCAATTCTGGATGCCGCGCGACGGCGTAATCATCAATCGTGATCCGGCAATCGGCCGCGACGAACTCGCCGCTTTTGGTTAGCACGAGCGGATTGATTTCCAGCGAACGTGCTTCGACGCTGCGCGCGGCGGCAAGTAATTTTCGGATCGACTCGGCGAGTTGCTTCGCATGCGTCGGCGAAAGGCCACTCGAAGCCACGGCTTCATCGACCGCTTTATCGAGCGGTCCCCGATTTACATCGCAAGGAATCCGGCGGGTTGACGCGGCGCGTTCTTCGATCCCAGTGCCGCCGCCGGCGGCAAAAATAATTACCGGCGCGCGAGCGGCATCATCAATGGCGAATGAAAGAAAAAACTCGCGATCGATATCGATCTTCTCTTCCACCAGCACGGTTTCGACAGGAAATTGTCCCACTTTCATCGACAACATCCGTTCAGCGTGCGCACGCACCTCATCCGGTTTTTTTGCGAAAGCGACTCCTCCGATGCCGGCACGCCCGGTGGTCCAGGCTTGGATCTTAATGACCACTTGACCGTCTTTCTTGCCGATAAATTCCTTGGCTGCCGCGACAGCCTCATCAGCGCTCGAAGCGGCCTGGCCGCGCGGAATCTTGAATCCGTTCGCAGCGAGAATGGCTTTGCCCTGATACTCGTGAAGTCGTGCCATGCCCATTGAGCGTAGCGAAATTTCCGGGGAGCGCACGCGTCTCGCGTGTTGGTTTCGGCGTCGCGCCGAAACAATCTTTCGCTGAGTCTAGTTCCTGCTAAACGGTAAGAGCTCGCAAGAAAGTTCGCGATCGCGAGGACGCGCTCGCCAGCACGCGCGACGCGTGCGCTACCCTTTTCTCTCGACATTGGTAAGTGAGTCGAGATGATACCGTTCGCTAGTCCCTGTTGGAGCACTAAATGCCCGCCGAGATTAAACAGGAGATCGCGCTCGAAATCGCCCACGTCCTCTTCATCGACATCGTGGCGTATTCCAAGATGGCGATGGACGACCAGCGCGCTGCCATTGAGAAGCTGAACCGGATTGTCCAGTCAACGGACGAATTTCGAAAAGCAGAAAGCGAAAACCGGTTGCTCAAGATCGCGACCGGCGATGGCATGGCGCTGATCTTCTACCATAGCCCGGAAGATCCGGTGGAATGCGCGCTGGAGATCAGTCGTGCGGTAAAGGAGCAACACCTAGAGCTGCGATTGCGCATGGGCATCAATAGCGGGCCAGTGAGCGGCGTTGTCGATGTCACTGGTCGCGCCAATGTCGCCGGTGCGGGCATTAACATGGCGCAGCGAGTGATGGATTGCGGCGATGCTGGCCACATCCTCTTGTCTAAGCGGGTCGCGGAAGACCTCGAGCAATTTAAACATTGGCGACCTCATCTTTATCACCTCGGCGAATGCGAAGTGAAACACGGCGAAAAGATCGAGATCGTAAATCTTTTCACAGCGGAACTTGGTAATTCCGAAAGACCGAAGCGCCTCACGGCACCAGCGCAGAAAACCGAATCCGTGCCGCTCCCGGGAGAGCGCGCTCCTTCGCGCAAGCTAGCTTTGATCATCGCAGCTTGTGTCGCAATTGCTGCATTGCTGATTGGAGGCTTTCTTTTCTGGCAACGGCAGACACCGAAGACATCCGCCGCCACGTCAGGTATTCCGGAAAAAAGCATCGCAGTGCTTCCGTTCGAGAACCTGAGCAGCGACAAGGAGAACGCCTATTTTGCTGACGGCATTCAGGACGAAATCCTGACGCGCGTATCGAAGATTGCCGACCTAAAAGTCATCTCGCGCACCTCGACCCAGCATTACAAGAGCGCGCCGGACAATCTGTCTGAGATCGCAAAGCAACTTGGTGTCGCGCACATTCTGGAAGGAAGCGTCCAGAAGAGCGGTGACTCGGTGCGGGTAAACGTGCAGTTAATCAAAGCAGCCAACGATTCTCATGTTTGGGCCGATACCTTTGATCGTAAACTGACTGACATTTTCTCGGTCGAAAGCGAAGTAGCGAAAGCGGTCGCCGATCAATTGCGAGCGCACCTTACCGGTCGCGAAGAACAAGTCATCGCCGCCAAACCTACAGACAATCCCGAGGCTTACGACGCCTACCTGCGTGGTCTGGCTTACACACTGAAGCCTGGGATCCTACCGCCCAACTCCCTTGGCGCACAGAAATATCTGAGAGAAGCGGTGCGGTTGGATCCGAGGTTCGCCCTTGCTTGGGCGCTGCTGTCAGTCGTAGAGGCGCGTGGCTATCTCACAGCGACGCTTCAACCAACGATCGCCCTTCGTGAAGAGGCACGGCAGGCAGCCGAAACCGCGCTCACTCTTCAGCCCAATCTCGGCGAGGCCGTATGGGCCAATGGCCATTACCACTACGC
>QHOF01000160.1 GCA_003219335.1 Verrucomicrobiota bacterium
TGACGGCTGTCGTTCCGGAGAGCTGGATCGCCGTATCGAACATGCCGGTGGAGAGCGAGAAAAAAATCGCCAGCGGCAAAGAAGTGCGTTTCCCAGTCACGTCACCGATGTCCAGTTACCTCAATGTCTTCGTCGCAGGCGAACTCGATCACATCGAATCGCGAGTCGGCCCGACACAGATCGGCGTGATCGCGACCAAAGGCAAAGCACAACTGGGCCGCTACGCGCTCGAAGCTACGGCGCAAATTCTGCAATACTACAACGATTACTTCGGCGCGCCGTATCCGTTGCCGAAGCTGGATCAAATCGCTCTCCCGGGGGGGTTCGGCGGTGCGATGGAAAACTGGGGCGGCATCACTTATTACGAGTCTGCGCTTTTGTTTGATCCAAAAAACTCCTCCGCGGAAACCAAGCAAATTATCTATGAAGTGCTCGCGCACGAGATGGCGCATCAATGGTTTGGCGATCTGGTGACCATGGCGTGGTGGGATAATCTCTGGCTCAACGAAGGGTTCGCCTCATGGATGGGCACCAAGTGCACCGCGCATTTCAACCCGCAATGGGAGGTCTGGCTCAGGCGGAATTTGCCGCGCGATCCCACCCGGCGTGCCGGTATCGCCAAAGAACAAGCGATGGAAAGCGACGCAAGATCGACAACGCACCCGATTCAGCAGCCCATCGCAACCGAGGCGGAGGCCAACAGCGCTTTCGACGATATCACTTACAAAAAAGGCCAATCCTTTTTGCGACTGCTGGAGAGTTTTCTCGGCGAAGTGGTTTTCCGCGATGGCATCCGCCGGTACATCGCCGCGCATAAATATTCAAACACGACCACCGCAGATTTGTGGAACGCGCTCTCGGAAGCTTCGAAGCAACCTATCGGCGAGATCGCTGCCGGCTGGACCGAACAGCCCGGATTCCCAGTGGTGAAAGTTAAGCGAGAAGGAGACGGAAAGGTTCAGCTTACACAGGAGCGTTTCACGGTGAATTTCAAAAATGCGCCTCCGCTCGAGTGGAAAATCCCGCTGACCTATTCGGTCGTTGGAGAAGTGCCTGCGACTTTGCTGATGACCAGCAAGACCGACGAGTTGCAAAACATTCCCGCTGACCGCGCGTTCAAATTGAATGTAAACGGCGCTGGAAATTATCGGGTCGAATACGACGCGTCGTCGTGGAAATTGTTGCTCGAAGCTCTGCCGAAGCTCGGCGGTGAAGATCGCGTCAATCTTCTGAGCGATGCGTGGGCCTTGGTTCAAGCCGATCGCGCACCGGTCTCGCTCTATTTCGGATTGGTCGAGAAATTGCCCGCTTCCACTGACCTTGCCGAATGCGAACAGATCATCAATGTGCTGGATTTCATCAACCGCCTCTTTGTCGGCAATCCAGAGCTCGGAAATTTTCAACGCTACGCCCGATCGCTTTTGCGTCCTACGTTCGAAAGGCTGGGCTGGGAGCCGAAAGAGGGTGAACCACCTACGGCCGGAAATCTGCGCGCGAGCCTGATCAATGCTCTGGGAGACTTGGGCGACCCACAAATTATTGCAGGTTGCCGGCAACGTTTCGAAAAATGTCTGGCCGATCCAGCGTCGCTCGCGCCTGATCTGCGCCCGCCGGTTCTTGCAATCGTCGGCCATTATGCCGACGAAAAGACCTGGGACAAACTGCACGAGCGTGGCCTGAAGACGACGAGCATTGAGGAAAAACAAAATTACTACAGCGCACTGGCCGAAGCGATCGATCCGAAGCTGGCGAAGAAGACGCTTGCCATTGCGCTTACTGACGAGCTGCCAACCAGTCGCGCGGTATTTCTTGTCCCGATGGTCGCGCGCGACAGCGGTCATCCGGATATCGCTTTGGATTTTGCCAGAGCGAATATGAAAGCGCTGCTCGCCAAGACGGATGCAGTGGGCGCAAACCGGTTTGCGCCCAGTCTGTTTACTTTTTTCTCCGATGAGTCGCGTGCCGATGAATTAGAAAGCTACGCGAAAACGAACATGCCTTCGGCCAGCGCACCCGAGGTGGCCAAGGCTGTCGATGAAATTCAGTTTCGCGCGGAATTCAAAAAACGCCTCGCAACTCAACTGAACGCCTGGATCGAGAGGAAAGACCGTTGATAGCGCGAATGGCGCGAGAAGCTACAGCCGCTGTAGCGCAGACTTCCGGGTCTGCTGTATCGCGGGTTTCTAAACCCGCATTACCGCTTTACCCGCGTTGCCGATTTGGAAATCGGCGATACAGCAGGTTTGGAAACCTGCGCTACGATGACTGATCACTATTTTCTCGCGTCGCGATCCACAAGCGCATCGGAATCATCGACGACTCAACAAACCGGTGTTTTCGGAAAAATGCCTGCGCCACATTTTCCGGGCGATCGGTCAGCAACGTGATGCGGAGAAAATTTTTCTTCTTCGCGAAATCGATGGCATATTCGAGAAGTTTTGTGCCATAGCCCTTACCCTGATATTTCTTGTGGACGACGAGGTCCTCCAAAAGAATCACGAAACCGCCTTCGGCCGTGCTGATGGTAAAGAGCAGATTGATCATGCCCACAATCGTCCCATTGCAGCGCAGCACAAAGACGCGCCCTCGGCTGGGCTGTTCGAAAATGAGTCGCAAACCACGAAGCTGTTTGTTCTTATCCGGACGGAAGTCGCTCTCCTGAGCGAACAATTCGCCCAGCATTACCGACAGTTCGTCCAGGTCGGCCTCGGTCGCCGGCTCGATCACGACATTCTCTTTTTCGCTCATTGCCGTCCTGCTTATTTCAAAAATTGGCCGTCCTGGCAATCTTGTAAATCAAGGCCCCTGGTAACGACGAATAGATGCCGACGAACACCAATTATCAGATCTGTTGTGACGCCACTCCTATTTGACCTGGCGACGCTCCAAAATCGGCGAACTGTTTTTCTCTCGTTAGTATGCATTTGCGTCGGTTGTTGGTTAAATTCTGTCCGTTCCAGCTCGTTGACAACACCACGCTCGTCCCTACTGTAACCGCTCCTAAATCGCGCCGGGATTTCTCGGTTTTATGAAACGCACGTATCAGCCATCCAAACGAACGCGCAAACGGCAGCACGGTTTCCGTGCCCGAATGCGGACCAAAGGCGGCCGCGCGATCCTCGCGCGTCGGCGGCAACGCGGCCGCAAACGCCTGCTCCCGAAAGGCGTCGAGAGACATTACGTCCGTCACACGCAAGCTTGATTTGCGAAATTCCAAATTCGAGCCGGCAATTCTGTAAGACAGAATGGAATTAGAGCTCAGTGCCAAGAGTCTGACTCTCTTTATTTTCCTACGCTGGATTAAATTTTGAAAAACACTTGACATTGTGGCGCCAATTTGATTTTTCTCACTCGAGTTCATTAGCGGGCTTACCTGGCTCTTCAACCTTGGCATTTGCACAAGGCAATAAGACAATGGAAAAATCTTAACAACTTATGGCACACGTCATCACAAAGTACATCGTCTATAACCACAACGGCACCGGTGTGAGGCATCATCATTTTAATGCCTCAAACAATATCACCAGCGAAACGGATGAGAACTACCCCGGGACCACCAACGATAATCCCGGTTCAGGCATTGCCGATGGATGGCCCACATTGCCTTTTGGAGGCAATAATCTGCCATTTGCTTTTATGTCAATACATGGTGCGAATGATGGTAACCATCTTTACACCTCTCCCGGCAATCAATCATTTCCTGTGGGCGCGTCCGATGTAGAAGTTTTAGTTGTCTATGGTCCGGCGGGAGGTATCGGGTCCGGTGGAGGGCCGGGAATCTGGGTTGATGCTTTTAATGTTAATGCCGGCGACTTTTCTGATGATCTTCACTTCATCACTATCCTTACACCGCCTACTCCGCCGGATAACGTTGATAATGACAAAACGGATTTCGCGAACTCTGATGGCGAAGTGTCGTCACTAAGCGCCGAGCACATAAGAGCAAGTGCCACGGTGGATGGAGGCGTTCCATTCCTGGAATGGAAGAAGATTATACCATCCGAATCGATTCTTAGTTCAAGGGATTTCGACATGTCTCAAAATGAAACTGGAGAAATCTGGTTTGCATTTTATCAATCTCCTCCTCCAGGGCCTCCGATTAATCTCGGGAAGCTGAAGCAATATGTTGCCGGCGGAGGATTCCGAATCATCATCGAGGACGACGGCATTCACATCGTTCATGGTCCGGTAGGCGGCGGCGGTCCCGTGGGTCCGCCGGTAGGTCCTTTGAGGGTAGCTTCTTCCTTGGTGAGCAAATTATCGAGGGAGCAAAAGGCCACATTGAAGCAATATCAGAGCGAATATGCAGCCCTGACAAAATCCATTACATCGGAGACCAGCAAAATCGTGGGCATTCTTTCAAAAGTGACAAAGATGCTTGGCGTATAGCAGGCTATGGAATTGAGCTAAGGACGCTGCGCGAGCCAGGATCAACAGCATCAACATTTGATTGTAAATCCTACGCTAACCTTGCACCGCTACACACAAGCTTGATTTTCGAAATTCGAGATTCGAATTTAAATCCGGCACCGTTAGCTCAATTGGCAGAGCAAGTGACTCTTAATCACTGGGTTGCAGGTTCGATTCCTGCACGGTGCATAAAGTCAATGGAACTCGACGGCTCGGAAGCCGTCGTTCCTTGAAAACACCGGTGGTGATTCTCTGTTGTGGAAGTTTACCTCGTAAGACAGTGAGTGAATACGGCGGGAGTTCGTAGGATGATGACCCTTCTCGCGTGAAGCGCGCGGGAGGCAGGCTTCGGATTGGGTGGCCGTTTGGGCCGTCGGCGTGCCAGGTATATTGCTGTCGCGAAAATTGAATAACCTCGACCTGGTCCACAAAATCGATTGGCTGGTGCGCGCCCGGAACATCGAATTGCACGTTTAGTCGCGCCGTGCGGTTTGGATGCTTGTTGATTGCAAGCAGGGCCCACTGTTTGTCGGGTCGGTGCACAGCATAGACGCTCACAGCGGGCGACGACTTCGGCTTCGCCTGCTTAGCAGTTGCGCGAAACATTTCGTGCGGCTCGCTCGTCGGTTGCATCCATTCTTGCGTGACTAGCTGCGCGGCGTAGTACGCGGACAAGCGATTCACTTGATTATTGTGCGGATTCAACTGAAGCATCATAAGATTGCCCCAGGAACATTTCAGCTCGTCCTGGAGATAGTTTGGCTCGTAGCCGTATTGGTACGCTTTGGAACCGCCGAACGTCAGGAACGTTCCGACTGTGTCGGCGTTAAAGAGCGCGCCCTCGATATCCACTTCGTGCCGTCCTGCAAAAACCGAATAGCCGTACTCGGCCATTAACCACGGGATGTCATGTGGCACGCCGTCCGCGCGCAAGCTCGACAGCATTTCGGTTAAACGTTTCGGAGTTTCCCCTAACTGCGGCGCCGCATCGGCGCAGATGTTGTCGAATGGATAAAACTCGAACGAAAAAAAATCGAAGGACACGCCGGCGCTTCGAACATAATTTAGAAACCGATTCATCCAGGAACGATTCCCGGATTTATCTGCCCACGTAAGGAGTCGATCCTCAAAGTTTTGCAGGCTCGGTCCTCCAAGTTTCGGGCTTGGGTTCAGCGCAGCGACCTTGCGAGCGACTTCAGTGTAGAGCGCGGCATAATCTTCCGGTGATGCCCATTGTCCATCGGGTTCTTCGCCCAGTTCGATTCCTTCCAAACTATAATTTCGCCGCAACAGATAATTGATTTCAGCCGCAGCATTCTCAGGCGTGTCGTACAAAACACCCACGGGAAAGAGCACAGGCAAGTTGTTCGTGAGTTTGCTGCGCAAAATGAAATCGAGTCCCGGCTGCTCGATGCTGAAGTCGATGTCTTCTGCGCGATGCCAGGGATCGGTGGACGACACGTAAACGATTGTCTGCCGGTGCCGATCGGGCCCGTGACGCACATGATCGTGAAAACGACCGCGCTTACTTGCCGCGCCGGAGCGTGGCGAAGGCGGGTCGATGTGGCCGAGCTCGATCTCTCGAATCGCGAAGCCTAACGAGTCGCGAATGTCATCCGAGGCCTGCGCGCTCGTGTGTGAACTGTTGCTCATTATGATTCGCACGAACTGAACAGAGCGCGGGTGTCCAGCGAGTCGGATCAGTTCATCGCCGCCCCGCGCATTGTCGATGTTTCCGTGCGCGAACGGCTGCCAGTCATCATCATCATCATCCGGGCCCGGCCAGTATTCCACTTTGTATTGCTTCGCGTACGGCATTGCCCAGCGAATGCGAATCGCGTTGACGGGCTTGTGTGCGCCTAGATCTATGATTATCCACTGGGAATGAGCATCGTCCGGTTCACCAGTGAAATGTGAATCCACATACGGGTTGCTTTTCCAAAACGATTCTTTGTCGCCGTCGGCCATCCGAGAGTAACCGTCATCGTTTGCCTGATCGATCGTGTTTCCGCGCCGTGGCAAGCGATAGCCATAGGAGACGCTGATCGGTTCGCCGAGAGAATCGTCGGAGGTCCAATATCCGCACTTGTGAGCAGGATCGCTCCACGTACCGCGCGGGTTCCAATGCCAGACTTCACCACCGAGCTCGGTGCGCAAGCGATACGTTAGCGGACCCAGCCCGGCTGATAACATTTCCGTCATGTTTTTGTCCGTGAACATCCGGGCGCATTCGCCTTTCTCGTGACCGTCCACGCCCGCGCCGAGAGCCTGCGTCGGCACGCACTGATTTACCGGATGATCCGCCATGACAACGGCAGAAACTGGGAAGGAGTTCTGGTCGCTGCGTGCTCCTGCCGGCGATGCTGAATAAATAAGAGCCGAAGCAATTACTGCGCGAACCAGCCAATTTCCTCTTGAAAGCCACGCACTATTCACCGCGTGGTATCTAAATGCGGATTGCTAACATTCAAAGCGATGCGAAGAGCTTGGTGCGAAGGTGGAACGCGTTGTCCTCAACGCGTTGACTAATCACTGCGGCTCTGCCGCCGGATCATCTTGCGCGTTCGGGCGATCAGCCGAAATCGTCTTCAGGAGAAGCCGATCCACCTTCGCACAAGGCTACTGCCATCCGTAAGCAATCTACCGCTGGGCTTTCTGCAATTGCTTGCGGACTTCGCTTTTTTCGCGACGAACATCGCTCAAATGGCTCTGGAGAAGCGGTAGCTGAGGTTTTTGCCGGTTTGGCTGGTGGAGCAGAGTCCTATTGTTCTTACCACCGCGATATGCAGGTCCGGGTTGCTTCGCCTCACCGATCTGGATAAGCAAGTCGTCTTCTTGTTTCTGAAGCTCGTCGTAGCGGACTTGGAGCGTCCGAATCTCGTTGTGCCGCTTTTCTTGTTCAGCACGATATTGGTTTGCTTTTTGCGACGCTTCCGCTTTTTGTCGCAACGCTTCGTCTTGCTGCTTTTGAACTGCTGCGTAATCGGCAGCCTGCTGGACAGAGTATGCGGCCGCTTGCTCCGGATCGTAATTGAAGCGGTGTTGAATCTCTTTCGGCAGTTCAGCGAAGTAAACCTTCGAGATGCCCGACTTTGTTCTTAACACAATCCCGTCGGGCTCGACGCGGGTGACAGTCGCGTCTTTGTATTCTTTTCCGTTGACCGTTTTGAAGTCCTCCGAGGACGCGGCTAATGCCACAGAGAAGATCAAGAACGTGAGAACTCTTGTATCCACTTCTTACCTCAACCAGAGATGGCGTTTTCCTGTTCTCATATTTGGGATGCTTCGGTCAAGGAGAATTCCTGGGCCGACCGAACTTATAGCCAGCAAAGCAATCTGCTTGCGATCTTATCAAAAAGCGGCGGAGCACGGCCGCACTCCAAAACGCAAGCGAGAAATATACAAATCAATCGCCGCTGGCCCTCGCTGGACATAGTGTTGTTCTGAAGGAAATTTGCGGACTCGAATGCGTATCGATGTGGTTTTTAGTGCGACCGTTGCGCTGGTCGGATTGAGCTTTTCGTTGATCGGATGCCGCCAACACGTCGCGGTCGCGCAAGTCGATCCGAATGGCCCCGTCGAGGTGGTGGTTCCCGAGCACGGCGCTTACACGGGTGCGTTTATGGATTTCGGAGATGCGGAGGACGACGTCACGCTGGAGACGATCGAGGATTTCGAGGAGATGGTGGGCAAGCACCAGGCGATCATCGCTTCGTCGAGCTACTGGGGAGAACAAAATTTTCCCGTGGACAATCTCAACGTTATCTGGCGGCACGGCTCGCTGCCGCTCGTTTTTTGGTCGCCTTGGGACAAGCCGTATGAGGAAGATCACGGGCCGGACAAGTTCAGTTTGACTGAGATCCTCGCAGGCAAGTGGGACGCCTACATTGATAAATGGGCCGACACGGCGCGCGAGTTTGGCCATCCAATGATTGTGGTGTTCGGCGTGGAAATGAATGGGACATGGTTCCCGTGGTCGGGAGCTTATTACGGCGGCGCGCAATGGGATCCGGAGGCCAAAAATTGGAAAGGCCCGGAAACATTTCGCAAAGCTTATCGTTATGTGGTGGATCGGGTCCGCGCGCGCGGCGCGTCAAACATCAAATGGATGTTTCATACCAACAATTATCCCTATGCGTATGAGCCTTGGAATTGCGCAGCTGCCTATTTTCCCGGCGCTGATTACGTTGATTGGCTCGGCCT
>QHOF01000161.1 GCA_003219335.1 Verrucomicrobiota bacterium
GGCGAAAATTCCCGGGCTCTTCATTGCAGAGGGGCTTCCGCTGAGTGCCCCATGGCTGGCACAACCGCCGCCCCAGGCAACACGTCGCAGCTTCGGCCAGATTTTGGCCGAGACGTTTCAAATTTATCGCAGGGGGTTTTTTCAATTGCTCTTCCTCACCCTGCTAGTGTTGGGTCCATCGATATGCAGTCAGTTAACGACTGTGTTCGCGCAAACCGGACAGCGGGCGCAATTCGACTTGCGCACGCTCGCGGTTGGAAGCTTTGCCTTTTTGATGTCTGTGCTCTCGATAGTGATGACGCCGATCTATATCGCGGGCATACAAATCCTCACGGCGGAGATTGCTGGCGGGCGACGGCCCCGTTTCGTCGCTGCGGTGAATAGAGCGGTCAGATTTTGGCCGCGCGTCGCTGCGCTCTGCATCTTTGTCTATGGCGTGTTTTTCCTATTGATGATCTTCGGATTGCTCATCGCAGCCATCGCTCTTGCTGGGGCGTCTTCATTGCTGTTGATCCTTTTCGCGATGGCTCTGCTCGTTCTGCAGGTTTGGATGTTTAGTCGTTTTTTCATCAACGTTCTATTTTGGCAGCAATTCGCTGTCCTCGAGAACGCGGGATTCATCGATGCGTTGCGTGAAAGCCGAAATCTCGCGCGCAGCGGGCGTGATCTTCCATGGTTCCAACGTCCGCTTTGGCGCGGCACATTCATTGCCTCGATCTGGTTCGCCTTTGTGCTGGCGGTCACGCTCGGCCCCGAGTGGAGCATACTACAGCACTATTTCAATGAACTAGTGACCACGCAGGACCCGCAGACGCTCCTGCAAAAATTGACTGAAAGCCAGCAAACCCGCGGTTTCGATGTTGCCGCTTTCGGCCTGGGCATCTTGGAACGAATTCTCCAGCCGCTGCTGGGCATCGCTTTTGTGGTGCTTTATCTCGACAGCAAACAGCACATGTCCCATTAATTTGTCCGCCGGCTTCGCAGGATTAGCGGCGCAATCGCGCTGAAGTAACGGCTGGTATAAAAGAGGTAACCGATGAAGGAAAGAAGTTGCCCGCTGATCAACCAAATGTGACGGCCGCGAGCGATGAATAGGTCGGGCCAGCTCCAAATGGCAATCGCACAAGCAAGATTGAGAAGGAAAAGCAAGGGAACAAGTGCACGAATATTGAGCAGTTGATCGGACATGGCGCGCGCGTAAAGCGCGCGTTCGGAATCATCGCGCGACTCGGCGATGCGCGCGCGAATCAGCCGCATATCGTAAATAAACAGCAGCCAGACAACGCCCGCATAGGCGGCGCTTAGCCGAAACCAGACCGGGGGATTGTCGAGCCGGCTGAACAGAATGGCTTCACCCAGCGCGGCTGCGATGTAGAAAAAGTTGTGGCCGAACTCGAGTGGCCACCGAATCAACGTGAGCGTGTGAATGACCGAACGCGACCAGAAAATGAAGATCACACACAAGCCGGCAGCGATATAGATGAATGCACTCGCGTTCGGCATCGACAAGAGCGCACGGGAACTGTCCGTTAGGAAAAAAAGTGCAACCCCTTGGATAATGCTAACCAAGGTCAGCTCGATAGTGACGACCAGGGAATCGAGGTTGCGGCGGCCTTCGTTTGGGAGCTTCATCGTTTCGACCCGTAGCCGTTTTGTGATTGAAGTGTCAAGGCGCGGCACGGACTGTTTTGCCGCGAAGCTCGATATCCCGCAAGGCTGATTCGAGATGCTTCACGCCAGTGCAATTTTGTCCCGCCATTTGGATCGCCTCTCGCTAGCCTGTGTCAGATTAGACCAGCATGTCATTGCGAAGATTTTCTGTCCTATGCGATAAGCGACTGATCCTGCCAAATTTATGGCTGTGCGCTGTCTCAATTTACTGTGGCACGGCGGGAGCTATTACAAAATCGCTGAATTCAAAAATTCTTAATCCAAGAAAGGAGATTTTAGGAATTATGGATCTAATTCGTTATCAAATACGCGATCTGGCCCCTTGGTCAGCTCTGGATCGCTGGGGCAATCTGCGGGATGAGTTGAACTCGTTCTTCGAGATGCCGTTCTGGTCGGGTTTCGCACGCGCAGGCCAGCTTTTTACCGGCTGGTCGCCGGCGCTCGATCTTTACGAGAGCGGCGACAATGTGGTCGCCGTTGTCGAGCTGCCTGGAATGCGCAAGGAAGACATCGACATTTCCTTGCACGACGGGACGCTAACAATCAGCGGCGAACGCAAGCGCGAGAGCACCGGCGGTGAGAAGGCTCAACGCACCGAGCGCTACGTTGGCACCTTCCGGCGCAGCATCGCGCTACCGACCCGCGTGGATGCCGACAAAGTAACTGCCACCTATCAGGACGGAATTCTGAAGGTGACATTGCCGAAGGCTGAGGAAGCGAAACCAAAACAAATCCAGGTCAGCTAAATCCAACAAGACTGAAAGGAATTGTGATCATGAATACTCTAACCCGTGAAACTCGCGACGGTGATCGTGCGCAGGCGGAACAGTTTATTTCGCCGCCGGCCAGCGTGATCGAAGGCGCTGATGGCTACACGCTCGAAGTCGAGATGCCCGGTGTAACGAAAGACGGCCTCGACATTTCGTTCGAAAATAACGAGCTGACAATCATCGGGCGCCGTTCGCTTCCCGCTGTGGAAGGAATGCTTATCCATCACGAATCGCGTCCGGACAATTTCCGGCGCAGATTCGAGCTCGATCCATCAATCGACGCCAACAAAATCAGCGCGAAAATCGAGCAGGGCCTTGTGACGTTGACTCTGCCCAAGGCGGAGCATGTCAAACCGCGCAAGATCACCGTTTCATAACGCTCGGCTTCGTCGAAATTCAAAGCCGCGAACGTGGAAGTTCGCGGCCTTTTTCGTTTTCCACACCAAGCCGCTCGCTTTTGTGCTTGGCGAATCGCCGCCCGCGCAGTACTTAGAGTCATCCTGATATGGCGACAAAGACAGAAGAAAAGACAGCTACTGACAAACTCACCGCGGCACGAAGCAAGAACCTCGATCTGGCGATTCAACAGATAGCCAAGGATTACGGGGAAGGGGCAATCATGCGCCTGGGCGACGAGAAAATTGTTGATATCGATGTCATTCCCACTGGCAACATTTTAATTGATCGCGCGCTCGGCGTTGGCGGGTTCCCGAGAGGCAGAGTGGTAGAAGTTTTCGGTCCTGAATCCTCCGGGAAAACCACACTGGCGTTGACGGTGGTTGCTCAGGCTCAAAGACGCGGCGGCCTCGCCGCGTTCATCGATGTCGAGCATGCTCTGGACCCTGCCTATGCCAAAAGACTCGGCGTTGATCTTGACGATCTGCTGGTTTCTCAGCCGAGCTCAGGCGAGGAAGCGCTACGGATTTGCGAGACGCTGGTGCGCTCCAACGCGCTCGACGCAATTGTAGTCGATTCCGTCGCCGCGCTGGTCACCAGAGCGGAGCTTGAGGGCGAAATCGGGGACGCCACCGTTGGCGCGCAGGCGCGACTGATGAGCGCCGCCTTGCGCAAGCTCACCTCGCTCATTTCAAAAGCGCGAACTTGCTGCATTTTCACAAATCAAATCCGCGAAAAGATCGGCGTAATGTTTGGAAACCCGGAAACGACGCCCGGTGGAAGAGCGCTGAAATTTTACGCCAGTATGCGCGTCGATATCCGGCGCATCGGTGCCATCAAACAGACCGACGGCGTTGTCACTGGCAACCGCACCCGTATCAAAGTCGTGAAGAACAAGGTCGCTCCGCCATTTACCGAAGCCGAGTTCGACATCATGTACAACGAGGGAATCTCATCCGCGGGCGCGCTGCTCGATCTCGCGTTAGAAAAACAAATCATCGAGAAGCGCGGTTCCTGGCTCAACTACAAAGGGACGCAACTGGCCCAGGGTCGTGATGCTGCGAAAGAAGTCTTGAAAAATGACAAGGCGCTCTACGAAGAAATAGAGACTGCGGTCAAAGCGAAGCTCGACGAGGAAAAAGACTAGGCGCCAATCCGGCCAATAATCCTTGCGCAGTTTAGGCCGGGGGAGGAAATTTGACGGCTTAAAGCAGTCAAACTGCGCGGCGGCACTGCCGCGCATTTTAATCAACGTGAAGGCCACTGGGCACCAAGCAAGAGTCCGGTTTCAGGTTTCCTGAAATTCGTGTTTATTCGTGTTGATTTGTGGTTAGAAAATGATGACCTCGGCTGAGATCCGCCAATCGTTCCTTGATTTCTTTCGCGAGAAACAGCACACCATTGTGCCGTCGTCGTCGCTGCTGCCCGACGCGCCGAACCTGCTTTTCACCAATGCCGGCATGAACCAGTTCGTGCCGATTTTTCTCGGCCAAGAAAAACCGCTGTGGACGCCGCCGCGCGTGGCCGACACACAGAAATGCATTCGCGCGGGCGGCAAGCACAACGATCTGGAGGACGTCGGGCTCGACACGTATCACCACACGTTTTTCGAGATGCTCGGTAATTGGAGTTTCGGCGATTATTTCAAGAAGGAAGCAGTCGAGTGGGCATGGGAATTACTCGTCGAGCGCTGGAATTTTCCGGCACAACGCCTTTACGCGACAGTTTACAAGCCCGGATCCGACGAACCAAGCGAGTTCGACCAGGAAGCGTACGAACACTGGGCGCGTTTGTTTCGCGAAGCCGATCTCGATCCAAAGATTCACGTTCTCAACAGTGGGAAGGCCGACAATTTCTGGATGATGGGCGACACCGGCCCGTGCGGACCGTGCTCGGAAGTGCATGTCGATCTTACGCCGGACGGCGACACGCGTGGCGCGCTCGTGAACAAAGAAGATCCTCGCTGCATCGAGATTTGGAATTTGGTTTTCATCCAGTTCAATGCCGAACCTGTAGCCGGAGGCGGTGACTCCGGCGGCGTAAAATATGTTCCGCTCACGGCCCGCCACGTCGATACGGGAATGGGCTTCGAGCGCGCTGTAGCGATTATTCAAGGCACGAAGAATCTCACCGATTTTTCCGGCACGATCTCGAATTACGAGACCGACATTTTCCGTCCAATATTCGATGAGCTGGAAAGGCTGAGTGGCAAGAAATACGCCAGCACGCTGCCTGATCGCTCTCAACCATCAACTCTCAGCTCTCAACAAGCGACAGACATTGCCTTCCGGGTGATCGCCGATCACATCCGCGCGCTAAGCTTCGCAATCGCCGACGGAATTATTCCCTCCAATGAAGGGCGTGGCTACGTATTGCGTCGCATCCTGCGTCGCGCGGTCCGTTACGGGCGCACACTCGGCTTTCGCGAACCATTCTTCTACAAACTCGCTGAGGTCGTCGCCAAAATGATGGGCGACACGTTCCCCGAGGTCCGCGAGAAACAATCAAAGATTAAAGAAACAATTCGCCGCGAGGAAGAAGCCTTCAACAAAACACTTGATAAAGGCATCGAGCTCTTCGAACGCGAGATCGCGCGCATGGGGAGCGCGGGCTTGCAGCCCGTCCCATCCGGCATGTTGCCGAATGGCCCACCCGGTGCCCGCTATTGGAAACGGCGTCTACCCCACTACGAGCGCGCGCATGGAATTTATCACATCACATTCTCGACACGCCAACACCGTGTCTTGTCCCAGGAAGCGCGCATGATTGCCTTGGCCGCAATCGTTTATTTCGACCAGAAGCGCTACGATCTCTTCGCGGCCTGCGTGATGCCAGACCACGTCCATATTCTTTTCCAGCCCTGGCCAAAGGCGGACAATGCGGAGGGAAAGCCAATCTTTTGGTCGCTGGCGGATTTAATGCATTCCATAAAGTCCTTCACCGCCCGAGAAATCAATAAGGTCGAAAATGCGAAGGGATCACATGTATGGGAAAACGAGTATCACGATCGGTTGATGCGGTCTGATCGCGATGTTGAGGAGAAATTTCTCTATATTTGTCGAAACCCGTGGACCGAGGGACTAGTGGGGCCGAATGA
>QHOF01000162.1 GCA_003219335.1 Verrucomicrobiota bacterium
GCGGCGTCGCTGAAATTTCTTTTTCCCACCCTGCATTCGTATAGCGTTGAGTTGTGAGTTTCATCCGCACAGGCTTTCGCGAGATCGGGTTGAAAATCAGGCGCCAGCGAACCCGCATGGCGCTTCGTCACGAGAGGCGCCTTCTCCAAAAAAGTGAAATCAACCTCGGACGCGAAGGCACCGCGCAAGCGGCCAATTTTCCCGAGCTGCGCAATGAGATCGTTGCGCTGAAGAAGCTGGAGCAGGAGCAAAAAGAAGTGGCACTGCGAATCGCTCGGATCGAGGAAGGAATAAAAAGGATCGAAGAAGAACGGCAACAAATTGCGCGCGAACTGGCGGCGGCAATTGCGAAGCTGGAAGCGGAGAAGAAGCCGCTTCTTCAGCAGCGCAACCAGGCAAAGAATAACGTCGATGTATGCGAGCGCGAGCTTGCCGGCGTGGAACGCCGGATTCAGGAGAGCGAAGCCGCCGATCGCGAACTGCTGAAACAACTCTCCGACCTGCATGCGCTGAACCCGGCCCCTCCAGACTTGGAAACGCTCTCGGCCAACATTACCGCGCGCCGAGCGCGTCTTCCGGAAGAGCGCGCGGAACTTGTCCGGGCGCGCATGGGTAGCTCGGACGCAGTGCGCATGGCCAAGGAGAAGTTGAACACTGCTGAGGCGGAACTTTCTGCGATAGAAAAAAATATCGCGCGGACGCGGAGCGAATTTGAAGCGCGCGACCGAAAACTGAACGATAACATTCGCGCGCAACAAGAAGCCGCGCGCGACGCGCGGGCGCGCCATCAGACAGTCGAAGAGCGAAAAAATCCCGCGTATTTGAGCATCGGCCGGCATCTTGCTGCGAAAGGCGTTGCCCCGCCAAACGCGCCGCATCTGTTGGCGGAGGCACATCGCCGCCACGAGGCGGTGGATCAACTTTTGCAACACCGGGCAGAGCTGAGCACGCTCTCCAGCCAGGTCGATAAGCAGGAACTGCGGAAGTTTTACTTCAGCGTCTTCTCGGTGGTCATCCTGCTCGCTCTCACGCTGCTTGTTGTTTTCCAGTCTCCCAGAGGACGCGAATGGCTGCCGCAAGAAACCGATACCATCTTGTCGATCAACGCCGACCAGTTTCAGCGTGCGAATCTCGCCAAACGCTGGCAAAAGGATGAGCCAAACTTCTGGCCGGGATTAATCGGCGTGGCTGCATCGGTTCCCGGATTGAATCTTTCTCGTGACATAACGCGCATCACCCGCGCGCTCACCACCAACGAAACTGGAGCGACTCGGGAGTTCAACCTTGTTGAAGCCCGCCGCGGACTTCCCAAAGTCATTAGCGCAATTGGGGACGATAGCACTTTTCAAAAACGCTCCATAAGCGGCTTGCCAGTTTGGGAACGACAATTCTCGTCCGCCAATGCTACGACGGACAAGCCGACTTTTGCCGTCGCCCGCGTGGGACCGGCCACCCTAGCCGTCGGAGCGCCCGATGAAGTAGATGAACTGGTGCTTGTGCGCCTCGGGATCAAACCGGACTTGAAAATCACCGGGCAACTATTCGATCGTTTCCAGGCGCTCGATCGCGACAGCGCGCTGCGAATCATTTCTCGCAATCCACCCGATCTCTCACGCGTTTTCCACCCCATCTTTACATCTGAACTGCTCAATGCTTCGCAATTGCTCGGTCTTGCGGTGAACCTGCAAAATCCAGTAAAAGCCAGAGTGCTCATCAAGGTGAATTCACCTAAAAACGCGGCCGATCTCGCCCGAAATTTGCACGACCATCCGCAGCAATGGCTGCGTTTCCCGGACTCGCAACTGTTGCTTTACTCCCAGCCGCCAGAGGTCCAAAGACAGGGCAGCTCGAACGTGGAATTGCGTTTTGCGGTCCCCGAAAATAGCGCTCGCCTCCTGCTCGGACGCCTGGCAAAAACGGACACTCCCGAAGCGGTGACAGCGTATTGAGCATACGACACAAAATGCGGCATTTTAATGTTTACGTCTTTTTACTTGCTGGAATGACAATGGCGCTGGCAACAACGGACGCACATGCCGGCGACTCTCTTGTGGATGTCCGATCGGTCGATCCCACAATTGTCGTTGAGTTGCGCTATGCGGGGCGAAACAATCTGCTGAGCTATCCGCTTTATCCTCACGGAACACGCGCCCTCGCTCGCCCGGAGGTCGCCTCAGGTTTGGCCAGGACGCAGGCATTTTTGCGGCGCTACCAATATGGCCTGAAAATCTGGGACGCATATCGGCCGGTGGCCGTGCAGGCAAAGCTCTGGGACGCGTCACACAACGGCGATTATGTAGCCAATCCTCAAATGGGCGTGGGGTCGCTGCACAGTTGGGGCATCGCCGTTGATGCCACTTTGGTCGATTCGTGGAATAACCCCGTGCGCATGCCAAGTGACTTTGACGATTTTACGCCCGCGGGGATGTGGCGCTACGTGGGGCATTCTCCCGAAGTCCGCGCACATATAGCTTTGCTTCAGAACGCAATGTTGCGCGCGGGGTTTTGGGGATCGCGCACCGAATGGTGGCACTTCACCATTGCTCACTGGCAAAAATATTTGCCAGCTGAAAAAGCGAAGAGTGCCGCAGTAGTTTCAGGAACTCACTGGGAAGGCAAACTGTGATCGAGGGCTTCCTTCGCGGTTTGCGGCAGCCGGAATATGTTCACGTGCTGATTAACCCCCTGCCAATCTACGGAGTGGCCATAGGTTGGATTGGGTTAGTCATTGCCCTGCTTTTGAAGAGCCGCCGCGCGCAAATCGTCACATTGGTGCTCGTGCTGATCAGCGCCGTCTCGGCCTGGCCAGTCTTCGAGTTTGGAGAGCAAGCTTACGACCGTGTTCTATCCATGACGGATGAAGATGGTCATGCCTGGCTCGATGAGCACATGCACCGCGCGGAAAAATTCATCTACATTTTCTATGCGCTCGCAGCCTTGAGCGCCGCCGCCATAGTAATTCCGTTCAAATGGTCAAAGTCGTCTCTGCCGCTCGCGATTTCCGTGCTTCTTCTTGGTGCGGCAGCTTTTGGCGTGGCAACGCACATCGCTTACGCAGGCGGCAGAATTCGCCACCGTGAATTCCGCAACGAACCAGCGCCGCCAATAAGACTGGAAGAGGAGCACGAGCATTGATTGAGTCGGTGTAGGGCAGGCGCATCGCCTGCCGGTTTTAGGGTGGGCAAGCGAGACGCATGCCCTACAATTTAGGGGGTGAACACTTCACTCGATCGCGCAGAACGCGACGTGCGTGAACAGAGCGCGGCGCTCAAAAAACCTCTCGGTCTGCGCGATCTCGTTCTCACCCAGATCGTCTTCATCGTCGGCTCGAGCTGGGTCGGCACCGCGGCCAAGCTTGGAACTTCGCATCTCTTTTTCTGGTTGCTGGCGATTTTGCTTTTCTACATTCCGCAAGCTGCGGTCGTCATTTACCTGAGCCGGCTGATGCCGCTCGAAGGCGGGATTTACCAATGGGCGAAGTTCGCGTTTAACGAATTCGCCGGCTTCATCGTGGCATGGAACCTCTGGTTATTATCGATCATGGTGATCGCGTTAGGCGGAATGTTCGTCACCACGAATATTTCCTATGCGCTCGGCGACGCGGGTGCGTGGATGCGACACAGCCCCTGGTGCGTCTCGCTCATTAGTTGGGCGCTCGTGGGCGGCCTTGGCTGGACGGCTGTTCGTGGCTTGTCGTTAGGCAAATGGGTTCACAACATCGGCGGCTACGCCATGCTCTTGGCCTACGCCGCGCTCGTTCTTTTGCCGTTCCTGAGTCTTGCCCGCGGCCAGCTCAATTCTTATCGGCCGTTTCAAATCGCCGCTCCCACGATGTCGATGTTCTACTGCGTCAACATTTTCACAAAGCTCGCCGTCGGCGCGTTGAGCGGGTTCGAATACGTTGGCATTCTGGCCGGCGAAGCTCATTCGCCGGCACGCAACATCGGGCGCTCCGTTCTCATCGCTTCGCCGGTAATCGCGCTGATGTTCATTCTCGGCACGAGCTCGGTGCTCGCGTTCATCGGCAATAATCCGATCGATCTCATTGGCCCGGTGCCGCAAACGTTGCGACTCGGGCTGCAATCATTCGGCGCCGCAGCGACAATCGCCTCGGTTGGAATTCTACTGATGACCGTGCGAACGATTTCTTCAGTGAGCATTCATTTCACCGGCAGCTCGCGCTTACCCATGGTGGCGGGCTGGGACGATCTATTGCCCACGTGGTTTTCGCGTCTGCACGCGCGTTACAAAACGCCCATCAACTCAATCACGTTCGTCGGTGCCGTCACCCTGGTGATTGCGATCTCCAGCCAGATCGGCGCGGGATTGCAGGAAGCATTTCAGCTCGTGGACAACGCAGCAAACGTCTTTTACGGGATCGTATATGCCATGCTGTTTGCAATTCCCCTCGCCGGCGCGACCGCAGTGCGCTCCGGCGCGCGAACGTGGCTGCGACTCGCGGCAATGTGTGGCTTTGTCGTCTGTTTGCTGGCTATCTTTTTCACTGTCTATCCGATCATCGACGTGCCCAGCCCGCTAGTCTTCGCCGCAAAAATCATTGCCGTAACAATGGCTGCGAACGCGATCGGCGCAGCGATTTTCGCGTTAGGCGAGAGAAAACGACGGGCTGCGATTTCCGGGTAGCGCACGCGTCCCGCGTGTTGGCGAGTGCGTCTTCGCGCTCGCGAACTTTCTTGTAAGGTCTCACTGTTCTTATAGTGATGAGATCGAGAAAAGTTCGTTTCGGCGCGACGCCGAAACCAGCACGCGAGACGCGTGCGCTACCCTCCGCGACTGCGGCCTTGGCGTGGGCCCGATCACCCCCGTTACGGGGGCGGCGGCGGCGTTTGCCGCGGCCGTGAAGAAGGATAGGGACTCGACGTTGACTCCGGAGGCAGGTTGCAGGCTGGGGTCCTTGTCAAACGAGCTCCCCACGCTGTAAGCACTGGGGCTAAGACAGGATCATTGCAGTCGCCGGCATAGACCTCGATAAAGTGTGCGCCGAAGCCGATCCCTCTTTCCAATCCCAGGTCTAACATGAATCGTCCTGTCGTGGGGTCGATGGCCTCTCCCTGTGGCAAGAAGAATTGATACCCCACGGTCGAAGTCGGACACAATAATGATACCTCCGTTGCTCCAATTGACCCGTTTGGTGGGCCGCTGGGATATTGAAGGCCGCACGGCATTACGCCGAAGTGATTACCGGGATACTGAGCCGCCCCGTAATCACACACCGTCTGTAAGGAAGCAGTTCCTTCGGGCGTCGGAATTGGCGCCCCCGTGGCCAGGATGAATGGCGTATTCGGGAAGTAAGTTCCGTATTGATCGATAATCCATTTGACGCCCAGTTCCCAGTTCGGTAGTCCACCGAGCGTATTAATGAAGTAGTCCATATCGTATGGTGTAAAACAGAAATACGATTCCTCCCTCCGACCCGGGCCACCCATTACAACATAGGCAAGATTCGGAGCGCTGCGGTAGCGCGCAGCAAATGCTTGAACGAACGCACCCCATTTCGCCTGAAAAACCGGGTCCCACGGCAGGGGCATCGGCGAAATCTGTGCGGTGGTGATCGCAACTCCCGTAGCTGATTCCGTCGCGGGCGCAGAAATCGTAACATTGCTGCTTGAATTAACTGCGACGATAGTAGCTCCGGCCGGTATGCTGCCCCCCGATATCTGTAACCCTACGCTAACAGAAGGATCCCAGCCGGCGGTATCCCCGGCACTTCTCACCGTAGTTGATCCGCCAGTAGTAACTCCATCTGTGATCGACGAATAACCATATTGTTCCGTTACCATGAAAAAAGGCGCACCAGCATGGTACACCCACTGCGGAGTCGTCACCCCGGCCGTTACAAGAATGGAAACTTTTTTCCCGTGAGCGGCTGCCAAGGCCACACCTTGATCGAGAAAGTCCCAGTAAAAATCATCGGCATTAGCGTGTTCGTGTGGCTCGACTCTACCCCACTGCGTTCGTAAGGCTATGCCTTGCACGTATGGATTTGTCAATGGGGGATCGTTGGTGGTCCAATGATGTATCGGGTCTCCGATTGCATCGCTGTGCGTTAGATACATGATCCCGATGCTTGAGGACGGCCTGGGCGGAGGCGTGGGTCGCGGCCCGGGTGCGGGCGCCTGCGACTGCG
>QHOF01000163.1 GCA_003219335.1 Verrucomicrobiota bacterium
TGGCCGAAAAATCCGCGTGATCCACTTGGCGGATTCCAAGCAACGCAGCTCTTCATTAACTTCGCCAATCCAAAAACAATGGCGCTCGGGACAACGGATCCGCGAGATAAACAGAAGTCTCGCTTTTTCATCCCGATTTAAGGCACTTCTTTCGCCCGGTACTCCACAACGATGCGTTCCAACTCGCGCCGGACGAATTTGATCTGCGGAGCACAGGGTGCCAGTCTGTAGTTCGCGGCAGCTTGCCACAAACAGCCTTCTCCAGCTCTGCTTGTCGAAGCGAACCTTCCCCACAAGTCGCTTTGCATTTGAGTAAGAATTCTTACCAAACAGATATGACGACGATTGTCTTGGAAAACGGCCAGATCACTATTTCCAAAAAGTTGCGACTCAGCTCGGTCTCGCAGCCGGAACGGTGCTGGATTTCATGGGCATCGAGATCGAGAAGCGCTTGAAGTGTCTGGTTTGCCGCAACGATCGCCCTCTTTAAAATTTTAGACGAATTGCGCATGGACCAGTACCTCGCCGACCAAATCGTAAGTAGAACGACAGCGCAGAAACCAGATTTTTTCTTTCGCGCAGGTTTTTGGGAACTTTGCCCGCCAGTTTCCGTAGAAAGTCTTGAAAGAATCAGTTCTCCGCTGTGAAACACTCGACTTTACACGTGATCTTCTTGGCCGGCTTGATGTCGCGCCGGCGCTCTTTCCGGGTGGAACTCAGTAGATTTTTGCCAGAGGCATGGTTTCTGAAATTTGAAAGTGGCTTAGCAGTACAAATTTCGGACGTCCAGCCCGAAATCAACGAAACGGCCCTGCCCTCAGCGGAGGCCCCCGGCGAAGCCGCCCAGTCCGCGTTAACGGCAGGGCCGCTTGCTCACGAGGAAGCTACAATCCATGCGGTAGCGGACGCCTCGCAGTCGCGAGGCTCCGCTCCCGCTGGTGATTTGGCAGACCAGATTTCGTGCGGCTCGCCTTGTGATAATGAACAAACGGAGCGCCTTGAAGGACTGGCGCATCGCCGTGATTTGGCCTTGCTCAACAAGGCAAATCTCGCTAAACTCCCCGGTCTTGAGCTCAGCCAGAGCGAACGGAGGAACCCCCAGGCAAGGCGCATTCGTCACCACGCGCTGGAGCCTCATTCTTTCCGGTGCCGGCTCCAAAGGCAAAGAGGAGGAAACCCGTGCGGCACTCGCCGAGCTTTGCCGCATCTATTGGCGGCCGATTTTTGCTTTCATCTGCCGACGCGGTTACTCGAGTCAGGACGCTGAGGACTTCACGCAGGATTTCTTTATGATGATACTGGAAGGTAATTGGCTTCAGAATGCTGACCCCAGCCGCGGCCGTTTCCGTTCGCTGCTGCTCAAGTCGCTCAAGAACTTTCTCAATGATGCCGCCGACAAAATTCATGCCCGCAAACGCGGAGGGGACGTGAGCTTCATTTCGTGGGACGCCTGGATATCAGAGACGCCGTCGCAATTGTCGATGTCAACGCAGACGCTTAATTCCTTGCCCGCGGAGCGACTCTTCGATGTGCGCTGGGCGGCGACGGTCGTGGAACGCGCCCTTCGCCGGCTCCGCGAGGAATGCGAGCGCAAGGGGCGGCGGCGAATTTTCGATGTCTTAAGCGCCTATCTCACCGTAGAGCGGGACGATGTCTCATGCGCGAGTCTGGCCACAACGGTGGGGGTTCCTCAAGGCACGGTGAAAAAGTTACTTTATCACATGCGGCAGCGCTACCGCTGGTTGTTGCGCAATGAAGTGGCCCAGACAGTGGCGAATCCTGCTGACATTGAGGATGAACTCCGCCACCTCTGCGGTGCGCTCGCGGCCAGTTCGGAGCAAGCCAGATAAATGATTTACCAGCGCTCCTACGATTTGCCTTCCTCAATGATCCTCTATGGCTTCACCGATTTGGTCCCAGAGATCACGTATAAGCCGGACGAGTGCCCGCAGTGTGAAACGGCGTTGCGTGTGAACAACGGACTTTGTCTTCTGTGCTTGCTCCGAGTCGGGCTGACCGAACATGAAGACTTCGGGAGCGAGAGTCTGGAGATGCTCCTTTCCGAAATCGAGTAAAGACGCGAGCCGATGCCGAGGCTTCGGCGGGCAGGCCAACTTGCCCCTCGGGCGCCTCAGAAAGTGGCCCCCAGCACCCTCGTGACAGAAGTACCCGAACTCTTTGCGCGCACGCCATTGGAGCTTCGCCACCTTTCCTGTAGAAGGCACGGCCCACAACGGCCGGCTAGACCGGTAGGATTGCCCCCGGCTGCCTTAAATTCTCCCTGTAAAATATTTGGGACTTTCGCCCTCCAGTTTCCGTAGAAGTAGGCATGCGGGAGATTAAACGAACTCAACGGCGGCCTATCCCGACATATCGTGGCCCTTACGCTCCGGCGGCAGCGGCACAAACCTGGCCTCAGCGTGATTTTCGTTCCCGGTTTTGGCAGCCGGTTTTCGCACTTTTGAGAACAAATTTCCCCAGAATTTACTCCGTTGTGACATTTCCTTGATAGACCAAAGAAGCTAAATGTGGTTTCCCCCTCCCTCTAGTAGCTCACGCCAGTTAGCGGCGTAGCACCAGTTAAAAGAACTCATCAGATGAGGCCAGAAGGTCACCTCCCGGACGCGGGGCGCTCGACCAAGGGCGGCAGCCCGTCCTACAGCGGCTCGAACGGAAACGCTTCTCATGTTGCGATCGAACTCTCGGCAACCTCTCTGCGCAGGGTTCCTGGCTGGAAAGCCGGTCTCGATATTACGTGCATTCTGCTTTTGCTGCCGCTCTGGCTGCCGCTAATGATTTTGCTCATGGTAGTGACGCGAATCGGCTCGCTTGGTCCGATCTTCTACCGTCAGAAACGCGTTGGCTTGTGCGGGAGACATTTTTTCATCTGGAAGTTCCGCACCATGAAGTTGAGCGCGGAGACACAAACGCACGAGCGCTATTTCGAAAATTTGATGCGGATCGATTGCCCGATGACGAAGCTGGATGCTTATGGCGACCCCCGCCTGGCCCCTTTTGGTCGGGTTCTGCGTGCGAGCGGTTTGGATGAATTGCCTCAAATTCTCAACGTGCTCCGCGGTGAGATGAGTCTGGTGGGTCCACGGCCGTGCACCCCAAATGAATTTGCCCACTATGAACCGTGGCAACGGCAACGCGTCAACTGTCTGCCGGGGCTGACCGGATACTGGCAGGTAAACGGGAAAAACAAAACGACGTTCCGCGAGATGATGATGATGGATCTATTTTATCTCAAGAATCTGTCCATCCTACTGGATCTGAAAATCATGCTCAAAACCTGTGCTGTTATCGCCGGGCAACTCTTTGAATCCCAAGCGGCAGCTAAATCTGGTCAGCAGAGTCAAGCTCATCGCGTACCCGCGCCAACTTTACAAAGGGTCGCAGAATCGGCTCGAAAGAGTCATAGCTCACCCCGCCACCCAGATTTTGCAAGCCTAAGGGGGTCAGCTCGAAACATATGAAGAAACAAATCACGGTCGGCGTGATCGGATGCGGTTATTGGGGACCGATGCTGGTCCGCAACTTCAGAAGTCTTCCTGACTGCCACCTCAAGGCTGTCTGCGACGTCAATACGGAACGCTTGAAACATATTCGCACCTTGTATCCGGATACCGAAGGCATGACCCATCCGCAGCAACTTCTCAATGGCTCAGACTTGGACGCTGTCGTCATTGCCACTCCGGTGAAGAATCATTATTCACTGGCCAAGACAAGCCTGCTCGCAGGCAAGCACACGTTCATCGAAAAGCCGATGGCTTCGTCCTCAGCCGAGTGCGAGGAATTAATCCAAATCGCCGAGCGCAACGGGCTGATTTTGATGCTCGATCACACTTTTCTTTTTTCGTCACCGGTGCAAAAGATTGCCCAGATTGTTCAAGCCGGAGACCTTGGCGAGATCCGTTATATTAATTGTCGGCGTCTCAACCTGGGGTTATTCCAAAAGGACATTAATGTCGCCTGGGACCTGGCGCCGCACGACATTTCGATCATTCTCCACATTCTAGACGAATTCCCGACCACGATAAACTGCCAGGGAAACGCTCACATCACGCCAGGCGTAGAGGACGTGACAAACATGTCGCTTTTCTTCTCGCGTAAGCGCTTCGCCACCATCCAGAGCAGCTGGCTCGAGCCACGGAAGATTCGCGAAATGACCATCGTCGGCACGCGGCGCATGGTCGTCTATGACGATTTGCGGACACGGGAGAAAATTCGCATCTATGACGCGCGGGTGGAACGGCCACCGCACTATGACACGTTTGCCGAATTTCAATACTCGTATCATTACGGAGACAGCTACATACCATACCTCCATCAGGAGGAACCATTAAAGCTGGCCTGCCAGCATTTTATTGACTGCATCGAAACGAATTCTCAGCCACTAACGAATGGGCGTCGGGGACTAGAGATGGTCCGGATCCTCGAAGCGGCTAGTGCTTCCCTCAAGATGAACGGCGCACCCGTGACATTTTCGTCTTCCAATCGCCCGGTGCCGGCTTTCGCTCCCGTCAAAGCGGAAGAGCTTCCCCGGGTTGAAGCATTCGCCGGATGAGTGGCGTACCAGCGTCGCCCGAGCTCACCGTACAGCTGCGAAACTTTGGCTGTCACTATCGGGGGTTTACCACATTAACCAGCCGCGAATGAAAATCCCTTTTCTCGATCTGAAGGCGCATCACGTACCTTTGGTTGAAGAATTCAATTGTGCTATTCTCGACGTAATCGAGAGCAGCGCGTTTGCTGGCGGCCCCTTTGTGGAAAAGTTCGAAGAGGAGTTCGCGGCGTTCTGCGGCTCCTCCTATACCATCGGCGTCGGCAATGGCACAGACGCGCTTTGGCTCGCTCTCCTGGCGCTTGGGATTGGAGAAGGCGGTGAAGTAATCACCGTTCCGAACACATTCATCGCCACGGCCGAGGCCATTATCCGTTGCAAAGCTCGACCAGTGTTTGTCGATGTGGACGAAAACACGTTCACGATGGACCCGGACAAATTGGAGAAGAGCCTCACGGCAAGAACCAAGGCAATCATCCCGGTTCACCTTTTCGGGCAACCGGCGGACATGGATCCGATTTTGGAATTCGCGCGCGCATACGGCCTTTTTGTCATTGAAGATGCAGCTCAAGCTCACGGCGCTGAGTACAAGGGTCGAAAAGCAGGCACTCTGGGCGACGCCGGTTGCTTCAGTTTCTATCCCGGAAAAAATCTCGGCGCTTTTGGCGAGGCTGGCGCGGTCGTGACCAACAACGCGGAGTTACGGAAAAAAATCCAAGTCCTTCGAGACCATGGCCAGGCCCGAAAATATTATCACACCCTAGTTGGTTGGAATTGCCGGATGGACGGCATCCAGGCGGCGATCCTGTCCATCAAATTACGCCATCTCGAAGAAGCAAATCTGCTGCGACGCGAACGCGCTTTGCAATACAATCAGGCTTTTGCGGGAATCGATGGCGTTGCTACGCCGTTCGAGGCGGATTATGCGCGGCACGTTTATCACGTCTATGCGATTCGAGTGCAGGAACGCGACGAACTTCGGCGATCCTTGGAGGA
>QHOF01000164.1:0-12498 GCA_003219335.1 Verrucomicrobiota bacterium
TGCGAGCACTTCGTCGCGGTGAATCGCAGCTGCGGCGAGGACTGAGTGCCCGGACGCTTCGGATGCGAGCGTCAGGAATTGCGATAAACGAAAATATGGCGACGCGGCGCACTCCCGTTTCGCCGGTCAGGAGCATGATCTAATCTGCAACCACAAATCCGTGTAAACGGGCGCATTCGCGCTCGCGAAGTTCGGGTCGTTCTTGGGTCCACCGGCGAACAGCTCGGCGTCATGAGGTTGAACGACGCCTTGCGCAAGGCTCAGGGTCTGGGGCTCGACCTGGTGGAAGTCGCGCCCACCGCCAGTCCGCCGGTCTGCAAGATCATCGATTTCGGAAAGTTCCGATACGATATTTCCAAGCACACCAAGGATAGAAAACCGGCCAGCGCGAAACTGAAGGAAATCAAGTTTCGCGTGAACATCGACGAGCATGATTATCTGACCAAAATCCGGCACGGCGAAGAATTCCTGGATCGCGGGAACAAGGTGCGCGTGCAGCTGCAGTTTCGCGGCCGCGAAATGGCGCACCAGGAATTTGGCATGCAGCTGGTGGAAAAGGTCCGCGACGATCTCTCTGGAATGTCGCAAGTGGAGATGGACCCGAAGATCACCGGCCGCAATATCACGATGACACTGGCACCGCTGCCGGCCAACCGCCGGAAACGGAAATTCACCCCGGCGTCGAAAACATCCGAGCAAGGCGAGCAGGCTGTCGCACGCAGCGAGACCTAACAGCGCGGCAGCACCGAAAGCCTTCGCAAGAAGGCCGCCGCACCCTAAAACGCAAGCCCGTGAGGTTGGGCGTGAGAACAACTGGCCAAGCCGGACTGCGCGGGAGGATTGCTGCCTATTTCCCGGGAACGCTCTCGCTCAGGGTTTCTTCTTACCGGGCGGCGAATGATGAGGCGAACTGGCCGGCAGCGATGGCGGCGGAGTCGGCATTTTCTCCGCTTGTTTCTGTTCCAATCGTTGTTTGCGTGCTTTCGCCTCCTGATTGCTGGGGTCAATCTTCAAAACCTTCTCCGTCTCAGCCATCGCATTTTGAGCGTCGTCTTTGGTCTCGTAGATATAGGCGCGATAGTTCAGGTAACGGACATCATTTGGTTTGAGTTTGAGCACCTCGGAGTAATCGGCCAGGGCTTTGTCGTAATCGTACATCTTCATTTCGACCGCGGCACGCTGCTCGTAAATCCGCGGGTCGTTCGGCTTGATCTTGATCGCCTCAGTGTAGTCCTGGATGGCTTCTTGAAGCATCTGGTTCTTTGCCAATGCGTACCCGCGCTGTTGATAGACGGCGGAGAGGTCCGGCGCGTATTTGTGGTCGAGATTGGAAGCTTTGCGAAGCAGATCCACGGCTTTGTCCCAGTCCTGGCTCTTGGCAGCGTCTGCGCCTTCGCGGGCCAGCTTGTTCGCTTCCTTCGTGTTTTTGCTGCCTTGTCCCTGGCTCACTTGTGAAAAACAGAGGGCCAGAGCGGTAATCAGAGTAAAGGTGAAATATTTTTTCATAGTTTTCTATTGGACGTTGATACTCTTAGACAATTCGAAACTGAGGGTATGAATAGTTGGCTGTAAGAGCGATTGTTTCAAGTCTGTTCCGGCGACGGCGCCTGTTCGATATCGACCTTTGGCTCGGGCTCCGGTTTGGCCGGCAAACTCGGTCCAGGCTCATCGACGCGCGTAATACGCAGCGCGCGGCCTGTTGCCTCATCAATCTCGATGAGCGCTCCGCGCAAGCGCACCTCGCCGCCAGCCACCGGGAACGATGCCGGCAGATTCGAGATGAACCGATTCATAATCGGGTCGATGGCGCGCCCGAGGATGGAATTGACCGGGCCGCACATTCCTGCGTCACACAAAAAAGCCGTGCCGCCCGGGAAGATTTGCTCATCAGCAGTCTGCACATGCGTATGAGTGCCGATAACAGCGGAGACTTTTCCGTCGAGAAATCGGCCCAGTGCAATTTTCTCGCTGGTGGTTTCGCCGTGCGCATCGACGATGATGTTCGCAGTCTCCTGGCGTATCTTGGTCACTGCTGTTTCAACAGCGCGGAACGGGTTTTCCAAAATCGGCTGCATGAACGTCCGCGCTTGCACGTTGATCACGCCGATTTTGCCCTTGGCCGTTTCCAAGACGATCGATCCGCTGCCCGGCGCGCCCTCCGGATAATTCACCGGACGCAACAAGCGCGGTTCGGTGTCGATGAACGAAAGAATCTCTTTTTGGTCCCAAATGTGATCGCCTGTGGTGACGACCGAGACGCCGGCGCGCAAAAGGTCGATGGTGATTTTTCCTGTTATGCCTCGGCCGCCTGCCGCGTTCTCGCCGTTGACGACGACAAAATCCAAAGCGTACTTCGACTTGAGCTCTGGCAGCCGGGCAATCACCGCGCTGCGTCCCGGCTCGCCCACAACATCGCCAAGAAAAAGGACCCTTAACATTTTGCGATCATCGTATTGAAGCAGCTCTAAAGGTCGATGTGAAAATTAATGACGAAATTCAAATGACGAATGACGAAGCACCAAGGGTCGCCTTCCAACGTTCGTGCTTCGTCATTCTTTCGTCATTCGTCATTCGTGCTTCGTCATTTTTCCTGATCTGTCCAACGGCTCTGCAAGCTGCGGACAACATCAGCGTTCTGGGCAACAAACCGAAATGGAGCGTGCTCGAACACTATCAGGAAACGATCACGCACGGTGAATTCGCACATCTGATCAACGACGTTTACTGCACTCATGGATTTGCTCCCGACTTGATCGAGATCAACAAGAAGACCGCCCGGATCCTGATGAATCGGGAGACACAGAAATTTTTCACGTTGCGATTTGCCGCAGATGAAGCGGCGGACAAACACGTGCCGCGACTGTGGCGGCCCGTGAAATCATTGCCGCCGGCGCAACCGGAGAAACCGCTTTCAGGTTTGAAGATCGCGCTCGACCCGGGTCATCTCGGTGGGAAATGGGCGAAAATGGAGGAGCGCTGGTTTCAGGTCGGCGACAGCAAGCCCGTCGAGGAAGGCGATCTGACTTTGCGCGTGGCGCGATTGTTGGCGCCGCGGTTGCGCGGACTTGGCGCAAAAGTTTCATTTGTCCGCAACACCAATGAACCGATCACGCCGAAGCGCCCTGATGATTTTCGGGAGCTTGCCAAAAAGATTTTGATCAAGAATCCCGCGACTGCGGGACAGCCCCGAATGGGTGGGGAAGTTCTTGATCCGAATGACCCTGAAAAAGAGAAAACGATCCGCTGGCAAACCGAAATTTTGTTCTACCGCTACAGCGAGATCCGCCGCCGCGCTGCGCGGGTGAACTTCAAGTTGCATCCCGAGCTGGTGCTTTGTTTGCATTTCAACGCCGAAGGCTGGGGCGACCCGAACAATCCGACGTTGACCGACATCAATCATCTTCACCTGCTTGTGAACGGATCGTATCTGGCAGACGAACTCGAATTGGATGATGAACGTTTCGAAATGATTCGGCGGCTGTTGAGTCGTGCGTACGACGAGGAATTGCCGTTGGCCGACACGATTGCGCTGGCAATGGATCGCGAGACTGGCCTCCCGCCTTATCAGTATCCGACCACGAACACTACGACCAAAGTCGGCGCCAGCGAGTATGTGTATGCGCGCAATTTACTGGCGACAAGGTTGTATCGTTGCCCGGTGGTGTATTGCGAGCCGTACGTCATGAACAGCAAAGACGTCTTTGCGAGGATTCAGGCCGGCGATTACGAAGGGACGCGCAATATCAACGGCATCGAACGCAAAAGCATTTTCCGCGAATACGCCGACAGCGTGACCGATGGATTAGTCCAATATTATTCGAAAGCGCGCTGTGACCGCAAGGCGTGGTGTCAAGGAATGACGGCTTCCCAGCCGTCATTGGTGAACTCGACGGCTGCCCAAGCCGTCGCTCCTTGATTTTACAGTGCCTCAATCGCATCACGAATATCATCAAGCGTCACATCCTTTGATAATCGGGCGCTCCCGATCTTCGGCGTCACAACGAATCGGACTTTTCCGCCTTCGAATTTTTTGTCGAACTTGAGCGCGTCGAAGATTTTTTTGCGCGGAAAATTTTTCGGCAAACATGTGGACAACTCGAATCGCGCGAGAAGACGGACAATCGCATCACGTTGCTCTGGCGGCAGCCCAGCTCTCTTAATGGAGATGGCGCACGCACAAACAATTCCGAGACTCAGCGCTTCTCCGTGAAGGAATTTGCGATAGCCTCCGGCGCGCTCGATCGCGTGGCCAACCGTGTGACCGAAATTAAGAAGAGCGCGCTGGCCCGTCCGATCGCGCTCATCTTTCGCCACGATTTTCGATTTGATCTCGATATTCCGCTTGATGAGCCGTTGTAGGGCAGGCGCTTCGCCTGCCTGCCAGGATTGCAGCATTCGAAGCATTTTCGCGTCGGCGATTACGGCGTGCTTGATGATCTCAGCGAAGCCCTGATTGAACTCGCGTCGGGGCAGAGTTTTCAAAAGATCGATATCATCAATCACCAGTGTGGGATGATGCACTGCGCCGATTAAATTTTTGCCATCGCGCGTGTTCACTCCGGTTTTTCCGCCGATCGAGCTATCGACCATGGCCAGCAGGGTCGTGGGAATCTGCACATGCGGAATGCCGCGATGATAAATTGCCGCCACGAATCCGGAAATATCGCCGATCACTCCGCCACCGAGGCCAATCACAAACGATTGCCGATCCAAACCTGCCGAGATCATCTGATCACAAATCGCCTCGGCTTGCTCAAGCGTTTTCGATTTCTCGCCTGCCGGGATTGTGATCAGCGTCGGACGAAAACCCGTTGATATTAAACTTTTGTTGTCGCGATCAGCGAAGAGCGGCGCAACGTTGCTATCGGTGACAATAGCGCATGCATTCCGGGGTAGCTGCTTGCGCACAATCGCCCCAAGTCGCTTGAGCAACCCCTTTCCTATGAGCACACGATAACGCTGCTTACCAAAAGAGACGGCGATTCGGGAAACCCGTCCTTCTATTGCGTCGGGTCCCAATGTTTCAGACCGAGCGGATGCGTTGTATCTTGAAATGTTCCTTCCGTGCTGGCCGGGCCGAATGTCAGGGTTTCTGTGTGCCAGTCGCAGAACAAGACATTGATCTGCCTGCCGTTGGAGTGAGTTCCTCTGGTTTCGGCGGGTGCGCCTACGGGTAAATCTGGTGCGCTGGTGGCTGTGCCTGTCCATGCCGTGGAGACTCTGGGATCTCCTGTATATTTTGGCGCCATCAAAAATGTCGAGGACGGGGAGACAACTTTTAGCATGTTGCGACTTATCCCCGGCAAGGCGGCAAACATGTTTGTGTTGATGCTGTAGCTGACTGGTGCCAGATCAGTTTCCAAACTTGGCCGCTTATCGAACGGCGACTGGAAAACGTTTCTGGTTGCAATGTATTTCGGATAAAGAACCTGCGTCCCGGTTGTGCCCGGCCAGGTCGTGCTAGCGGGAAGAATCTGGTCCTTGTCGTTAAGATATGTCTGCATCACGAGCCCGATCTGGCGCAGGTTGCTCATGTCCTTTGTCGCTCTGGCGCGCTCAAGAGTCCTATTGAAAGCTGGAACAAAGAGTGCGGCCAAGATACCGATGGTCGCGACTACAACCAGCAGCTCGATCAATGTGAAGGCGCGCTCAAAACGAAGAGGGGGACTTGTGGTCATGGATTTTGCGGGGTTAGGAGCGCATGATATGGCGCTTGGGCCTGGAGCGAAAGCGAAAAAAGAGCGTCGGGCCGCAAGATTGCTTGACAACGCAACTGCCAATTTGTGTATGTAGATCATGCCAGATCAAGAGCCGATTCCGCCGCCGCCGCCGCCAGGTCCCGGACCAGCGCCGGCCCCGAAGTCCCCAACTACCGGGTTGCCTTCCAACGTGGCTGCGGCCATTGCCTGCATTCCACTCATTGGGGGCATTGTCTTTTACATTCTGGAAAAGCACGACAGCTTTGTGCGTTTCTACGCGATGCAATCGATCATTTTTGGCGGCGCGTGGCTTCTTTTTAATATCGCCTCTTCCATATTGCACGCGATCTTTGGCGCCATCCCGGCTATCGGAGGCATTCTCGTATTTTTCTGGGCAATCATCGCCGCGCTTGTTCAGATCGCGTTTCTGGTTGTTTGGATTGTGGCGACCATCAAAGCATTCACAAACGTACGCTGGGACATTCCTTATGTCGGGCCGATCGCGCGCAAGCAGATAGAAAGCGCGGGTTAAAGTAGCGCGAGCCTCCTGGCTTGCGAATAGGGTGATTGCAAGCGAGACGCATGCGCTACTCCCCCAGCAACCTAACGACCACCTCGGTTAAAATCAGCTCGTGATCGAGCTGCGTGGTGACGAGCTTCAGATTCGCATCCAGACAGGCTCGCATTGCCTCGATCAAGTCGCTCGTGTCGAACTGGTGCGCGTGCTGCGCGGCGATTCCCAGCGCGTAGGCATTGATTGAGCCGTCCTTCTTGCGGGGCAAATGGTCAGTTGCTTTTGCCGGCAAGCGGTTAATAACCGAGATGAACTGGAACGGCGAGTGCGGCGGCCGCAAGCGGTGCTGCTCCATCAAATCTTTTGCGAGTAACAAATTGCGGACTGTTGGGACAATCGCTACCAGCAAAATGCCGACGGCGTTTTCGCCTTGCTCCAACAATCGTCTCACTAAGGTGAGCGCCAGGTTCAGATCGCGCCTGGCCAGCGCGTTGCTCAATTCGAAAATGACACCTGCGCGCGAGAGCGGCACCAGCTCGCGAACAAGTTCCACGCGCGCTGCGCGATCTTTGCCGAGAAATGTGTCGATCTTTTCCAGTTCGTTCTCGATCTGGCGCGTGTCGCCGCCAGTCAGCAAAACGAAAAGATCAAGCGCGTCGTCATCGAACTGGAGTTTTCGCTTTTTCGCGCGGCTTCGAACGCTTTCAGTCGCTTCCTCTTCCCAGCCGGCCCGTGTGGAATCGAGCCTGTCGAACACTTCCAGCTCCGTGCGTTTGACCAGCGTCTTGTAAAATCCGCGCCGCTTATCCACTTCCGTGGCGCTGATCAAAAACGTGACCTCAGGACCAAAACCGCGCTCGATCAGAGCGGACAATTCCTCCAGCGCGGATTGCACCGCCGCCGAGCGCGCCTTTTGATCGTCGCCTAGGAAATTCGCGTTTTTGAGCCAAACTACCTTTGTGCTGCCAAAGAATGGAAACGTTTGCAGCGCCTCGATGGTCGATCGTATTCGCGCGGCTGCCTGCTCGGCGTTATCCGCGGCGCCGTCGATGATCTCCAATCCGAAATCGCCTGCGTCTGGCGTCGCCAGTTTCGCGGCCAGCTCCGCGGCGACGTGTTTCACCTCGGCTTCGTCCGAGCCGACGACGGCGTAAATGCTTGTGCTTGCGGTTTTGACTTTCGTTTTCGGCATTTACGATTTGATCGCACGCGCTGCGAAGGTCGACAAGACAAGAGCGCACGCGTTCTGGGGTAGCGCACGCGTCTCGCGTGCTGGTTTCGGCGTCGCGCCGAAACAGTCTTTCTTTCACTTTCCGAGCAGGAACGAACTCAGGAAAAGTTCGCGATCGCGAGGACGCGCTCGCCAACACGCGAGACGCGTGCGCTACCCAGGAATTTACACGCGCGAACGGCGGCGGCCGGTCCCGCGGCTGCGGGACGAGTATCTCACAGGTCTTCGCTTTGGTTCGATTTTCGAAATCCCGACGCCGCTTTTCACTTCCATGATCTGGTCACGCAAAAGCGCCGCGCGCTCGAATTCGAGATTTGCAGAAGCCTCCTGCATTTCCTGCTCAAGCTCGCGGAGCAACTCAGTCAGATTGAAATCGCCACCGGCTTCGCGGATTACCGACGATTCGATTTCGCGTCCGCGCAAGATTGTGTGCAAACTTTCCTGCACGGCGCGCCGGACCGTTTGCGGCGTGATGCCGTGTTTTTCGTTGTATTCCATTTGTTTGGCGCGCCGGTATTCGGAAATCGACATGAGCGCCTCCATGCTTTGCGTGATCGTATCGGCAAAGAGCACTACTTCGCCGTTCACATGACGCGCCGCGCGGCCCGCGGTTTGAATGAGTGAAGTCTGGCTGCGCAAAAATCCTTCCTTGTCCGCATCCAGAATGCAGACGAGCGAAACCTCGGGAAGATCGAGGCCTTCCCGAAGCAAGTTGATCCCAACGAGGATGTCGAAATCCGCCGCGCGCAACCCGCGCAAAATTTCCACGCGCTCGATCGCGTCAATGTCGCTGTGCAAGTAACGCACTTTCAATCCCACATCACGTAGATAATCGGCGAGATCTTCCGCCGTTCGCTTGGTCAGCGTTGTCACTAAAACCCGCTCGCCTTTTTCCACACGTTGTCGGCAGAGTTCGATCGTGTCGTCGATCTGATGCTTCAACGGCTTGATGGTAATCTTCGGATCCAGAAGTCCAGTGGGCCGGATGATCTGCTCGACCACGAGCGGCGCACCCGGCGTGTGCACATCAAATTTTTCCAGCGGCTCGTCGGTTGGAGAGAGTTGCGCATGCCTCTTGGCCCGCCACGGCGGGCGAGACGCATGCGCTACCTTCTCCCCAGCGATCGCGAAGGGGATAAGTTCCTCTTCCCCAATCCGCTGTCGCCGATGTGGGACGTATGTCTTATTGCCAACGACGCTGTTTTGAATTTCAAATTCTGCTGGTGTCGCGCCCACGTAGATGATCTGGTTGGTCATCTGCATGAACTCACCAAAATTGAGCGGACGATTATGGAGCGCGCTGGGCAGGCGAAAGCCGTAGTTGACCAGCACAGTTTTGCGCGAGCGGTCGCCTTCGTACATCCCGCCGATTTGCGGGATGGTGGCGTGCGATTCGTCGATCACGGTGAGAAAATCTTCCGGGAAAAAATCGATGATGGTGTAGGGCCTTGAGCCGGGAGCGCGCCCCGACAAATGCCGCGAATAATTCTCGATCCCGTTGCAGAAGCCCATTTCCTGCAACATCTCCAGATCGTATTCGGTGCGCATCCGCAGCCGTTGCGCCTCAAGAAGTTTGTTTTGTGATTCAAGCTCGACGATGCGTTGCTCCAGCTCTTCGCGGATCGTGCGAAGCGCCCGATTCAGTTTGTCCGCCGGCGTCACGAACTGTTTGGCCGGAAAAAATGTGATGACGTTGAGCGATTCGTGGGTGTGACCGGTCAACAGGTCGAACCGCCTGATCGCATCAATTTCGTCACCGAAAAACTCGAGCCGAATCCCTTCTTCATCCGCGCTGGCCGGATAGACCTCTACCACATCCCCCCGCACACGAAACCTTCCGCGGGCGAAATTGATGTCGTTCCGCTCATACAACATGTCGATCAACCGGCTCAGCACGGCTTCGCGTCTCACGTGCTGGCCGCGTTTGACCGTGAGCAACATCTGTTCGTAATCTTCGGGCGACGTGATGCCGTAGATGCACGAGACGCTGGCTACCACGATCACGTCCCGACGCGAGAGCAGCGCGCTGGCAGTCGAGAGTCGCAACCGCTCGATTTCCTCGTTGATGGAGGAATCCTTCTCGATGTAAGTGTCGGAGCGGGGGATATAAGCTTCCGGCTGATAATAATCGAAATAGCTGACGAAATATTCGACCGCGTTACGCGGAAAGAATTGCTTGAACTCTGAATAAAGCTGCGCCGCGAGCGTTTTATTATGCGAGATGACCAGCGTGGGCCGGTTCAGGTCGCGGATCACGTTCGCGATGGTGAAAGTCTTCCCCGACCCGGTGACTCCGAGCAGCGTCTGATGGCGATTTCCAGCCTCGACGGACTTCAACAGCTTGGCGATTGCCTGTCCCTGGTCCCCGCGCGGCTTGTAGTTCGATTCGAGCTGAAACGGCATCAGTTAAAATAGCACCGCGAGCGAGGTTGCGCTTGTGAAACCGGGTCGTAGAGCGTTTAACTTAACGGCGAAAACTGTGAACCTGCGCAAATTTTTTGCCGAATTAAGACGGCGCAATCTTTGTCCGTGAGCTAAACTTCCATGTCTGTTGACACTGAATCTGGCGCTCGGTTGCAGATTGGTCACGTCTTGTTCATGGATTTGGTCGGTTACTCGAAGCTGTTGCTCGACGAGCAACGCGAGCTTCAGGAACGACTTACCCGAATCGTCCTAAACACCGAGCAGGTCCGTGCTGCGGAAGCGGCCGACACGCTAATCCGGGTTCCTGCCGGGGACGGGATGGCGCTTGTTTTCTTTAATAGCTTGGAAGCACCACTTCGCTGTGCGATCGAGATCTCCAAACAATTAAAACAATATCCGCAGCTAAAACTGCGAATGGGGATCCACAGTGGACCCGTTAACGAGGTCCGGGATGTCAACGATCGACGAAATGTCGCCGGTGCTGGAATTAACATCGCACAGCGGGTGATGGATTGCGGCGATACGGGACATATTCTCTTTTCGAAACGAGCGGCAGAGGATCTCGCGCAATCGCGACAGTGGCAGGCGTATTTGCACGATCTGGGTGAGTGCGAAGTGAAACACGGCGTTCGGATCCACGTGATCAATTTCTATACTGAGGAATTGGGCAATCCAGAATTTCCGGGGAGGTTTAGACGAGAAAGAACCGGGAAAAGACTTCTTCCGCGGCCGATTTCCGGACCAGACGCGAGATCGGCACGTGGCCGTTGGGCGCTGATTGCCGCAGCGGTCGTGATTCTGGGTGTATTTGGTGTTGGCATGTTGGTTTTGCTTCACCGGCCATCAATTAAGCCCCCGAGCCGTCGATTCCGGAGAAAAGCATCGCGGTGCTTCCGTTCGAAAACAGGAGTGACGAAAAGCAGAATGCTTATTTTGCGGATGGAGTGCAGGGCGAGATTCTGACAGATCTCGCCAAGATTGCAGATTTGCGGGTAATCAGCCGCACCAGCGTCATGCAGTACAAGAGCGGGGCCGAGCGTAATCTTCGCGAAATTGGACAGCAACTTGGGGTGACGCATGTGCTTGAAGGGAGCGTTCAGCGATCCGGCAATCGGGTCAGAGTAACTGCCCAACTCATCGATGCCCGTACGGACACACAGCAATGGGGAGAACACTACGACCGCGATCTAGCAGATGTTTTCGCAATCCAAAGCGAAATTGCCAAGGCGATCGCCGACCAACTGCAAGCCAAACTATCGCCGCAGGAAAAAGCGCGCGTCGAAGAGATACCAACGAGCAGTACAGAAGCGTACGCATTTTACCTGCGTGCCAATCAGATCGAGCGGAACCCCGACACACTGCTGGAGGATTACAAGACCGCGGAGCAACTTTATATAGAGGCGATCGCGCTCGACCCGAGTTTTGCGCTTGCCCATGCGCGGTTGGCATCCGTTTGCGCTGAGATTTTCCATTATTATGAGCCGACTGAAGCTTGGAAAATAAAAGCGCGAAACGAAGCGGACACGGCGCTGCGCCTCCAGCCGAACTTGGCGGAAGCGCACTTCGCGCTTGGACAATGCGCTTACTGGATGGATCAAAATTATGACCGTGCGCTCGAGCAATTCGAGATCGCTTCGCGTTTATCACCGAGCAACGGCGATATTGGCCGGTTGATCGCGGCGATCAAACGTCGCCAGGGTAAGTGGCAAGAGTCGCTGGAAGCGTATGAGAGAGTGGCGAAGATCGATCCGCAAAATCCGAATACTGTCCGCGAGCTTATCTTTACGAACACTGCGATGCGCTGTTGGCCGCAAGCGGCGCAGTGGGGCAAGCGAATGCGTGCGATGGCTCCGGCATCACTAGTGGCGAAGATACAGAGCGGTTACGTCGATTTCTGGTGGAAAGGAGACCCTCAACTTCTGGACTCGCTGGTGGATCAAGTGCCCGCCGGTACCGATCCAGAGGGCATTGTCACTGCGGCTCGATGGGAACTCGCCATGCTGCGGCACGATTATTCCGCGGCCGAAAAGGTTCTCCAAACTTCGTCGGTCAATGAGATCTCTTATACGACTGCTGGAACAACTCCGAAAATCTTTTTCGAAGGCTGCATTTACCTCGCCCAAGGCGACACCGTGAATGCTCAAAAGGCGTTCGAGCTGGCAAGACCCGCTTTTGAAGCTGCAGCGAAAGAAGCGCCGGCCAGCGCCGATCGGCACGCGATTCTGGGTTGGCTGTACGCGTTTATGGGACGAAAAGACGATGCAATCAGGGAGGGACAGCGCGCGGTCGAACTGAAACCAGAATCGAAAGACGCCGTCGATGGCACAATCATGAACTGCTACCTCGCGTTGATCTACGCTCGCGTCGGCGAAAAGGATCTGGCGCTTTCGCTGATTGAGCGATTGCTAAAAACACCCGGCGCAGTGGATAGCGCCGATTACAGCATCACGATCAATGATCTGAAATATCGGTGGGAATGGGACCCTTTGCGCAAGGATCGCCGCTTTCAAAAATTACTCCGGAGCTCGGATTAGTAGTTTCAGCCGGCTCGGGCGCCGCACGATGGGTGCGCTATCTCCCAACTAGGGAATTGGAGTGAGATTGGCGTGGCAAATCCACTGCCAGCCGCT
>QHOF01000164.1:12585-13953 GCA_003219335.1 Verrucomicrobiota bacterium
ACAATGTTGTCGCCGTTCGTGGTCGATTTAAAATCGTTTAGCGTTACCTCGCCGACGTTCAGATTTTTGATCAACGATATTTCGCCGGCCCGATCTCGCGCTCCGTCCGGATGTACAGACTGAAAACCTTCAGCGATTTTATTTTCGACTGCTTTCCAGTTCTTGGCCTTGATGTCCTCCCACATCTGTTTTTCTAATTTCTCTCCATCATTGGTTGTTGAGTTCATTCTGCACGAATCGTATTAAGCTCGCTCGGGCTGTCAAACTTCGAACCTGTTGATTGCCAACGGAGCGTGAAATGCGAGGGTTAATCTCGCTCTTTTTGAGCCGGGGGCCCTGAAAGGCCGTCTTTATCGAGCTAGGTAATATGACTGTAGGTTCCGAAACGAATGTTCAGCTGGAGATCGGACATGTTCTGTTCATGGACATGGTCGGTTACTCGAAACTGCTTCTCGACGAGCAGCGCGAGCTGCAGGAACAACTCACTCAAATCGTCCGCAACAGTGAGCAGGTCCGCGCTGGGGAAGCCGCGGGCAGACTGATCCGGGTCCCCACGGGCGATGGAATGGCGCTGGTCTTTTTCAATAGTCCAGAGGCGCCGGTCCGCTGCGCGATCGAGATCAGCCGTGCGCTCAAGGATTCGCCGAACATCCCGCTGCGTATGGGCATCCACAGCGGCCCAGTCAATGAAGTTCAAGACGTGAACGACCAAACGAACGTCGCCGGCGCCGGAATCAACATCGCCCAGCGGGTGATGGATTGCGGCGATGCTGGACACATTCTTCTCTCTAAGCGGGTGGCGGAAGATTTGGCTCAGGCCCGGTTCTGGCGCGCGTATCTTCATGATCTGGGTGAGTTCGAGGCAAAGCACGGCGTCGGGATCTTTGTGGTCAATCTTTATACCGATGAAGTCGGGAACCCTGAGTTGCCGGCAAAACTCAAGCAAACGCAGCAGGAACTCTTGTTGAGATCGACATTGCAGACGCGATCGATTGCGGTGTTGCCGTTCAACAATCTGAGCCTGGCTGAAGATCAAAATTATTTTGGCGACGGCATGGCGGAACAAATCCTCACTGCGCTGGCAAAAGTAGATGGCCTGCGCGTAGCAGCGCGGCGGTCTTCGTTCTGGTTCAAAGGCAAAGAAGCCTCACTAAGCGAGATCGCGGAAAAGTTGAATGTTTGCCACGTGCTCGAGGGTAGTGTTCGGCGCGACGGCAATCGGGTGCGCATCACGGCGGGACTGATTGATGCATGCGACGGATTTACGATCTGGTCGGAAACGTATGAGCGCGAAATGCACGGAATTTTCGCGCTACAGGATGAGATCACGCGTTCCATCGTCGATGCTCTCAAACTTAAGTTGGCGAT